>NZ_JBHUUX010000015.1:0-97360 GCF_042670845.1 Promicromonospora sp. NPDC057138
AGCTTGTCGAGACCAGGTCTCGACAAGCTCGACCACCGGAGCGATCAGGCGGCCGCGGAGGCCGCGGCGTGGTCGTCCAGGAAGGCGGCTACCTCGGTCGCCACTGCGCCGGGCGTCTCGTAGTGGGTCAGGTGCCCGACGCCGGGGACCAGCACGAGCCGCGCGTCGTCGAACAGGGCCACCAGGTCCTGCTGGTCGGACGCCGGGGCGAGATCGTCCCGCGCGCCGCCGACCAGCAGGCTGGGCACGTCGATGCCCGCCGCCCACTCCCGGACGCTGCCTGTGATCGAGGCGCGGAACGCCTCCAGCAGCGACCGCCGCGTTCCGAACCCGGCGAAATACCGGTCGTGCTCCTCGTGGATCCAGCGGCGCAGCGCCCGGTCCGGCGTACGGACCATCGCGACGCTCGCGATGCGGGTCAGCGCGGCGTGCCTGAGCAAGGTGGTGCCGGTCGCCTCGGGCAGCGCACCGGCCAGGTCGTGCACGACGGCGGTGGCGCCGACCCCCATCCGGCCGCGGCCCGACAGCGGGGGCCGGGGGATGGGGTTGATCAGCACGAGGGCGCGCGCGAGCGGAGCCGCGGGGGTTCCGTCGGTCTCCGACCCGGCGGACGCGGCCCCGGAGAGGGTCGCCGCCGCGACCACCGACCCGAACGAGTGTCCCGCCAGCGCCGCGGCCCCGCCCGGGGCCACCTCCCCCAAGAGGTCGCGCGCCCAGGCGGCGTAGCCGGGGACGTCGTGCCCTCCGTCCGGCAGCGGGGGGGACGCCCCGAACCCGGGTAGGTCGGGCACCGTGATCCGGAGGTCCGGGCGCTCGCGGAGCAGGTGGGCCACTATCGGCTCGAGCCCGTGGTGGTCGCCCCGGAATCCGTGCAGCATGACCAGCTGGTCGGCGGCGTCGTCGTCGGACCCGTACCGCCACAGGTGCGTGGTGCCGCCGCGCAGGGCGACCTGCGCGCGGGTCACGGGAGTACCGGAGACCAGCGCCGTGTACGGCGAGGGGAGCGATTGGCGTGCCATTGTCGCGAGCCTAACCACTGGGAACCCTGAAACAGGCACCATCACCCGACCTTCCGGGAACTACGGGACAAGGTGGGGGTGAACCCCACGAAAAGGTCGGGGGTGAACCCCTGATGAATAGGGGGAGACCCCTATGGTTGGCGAGTGCTGAGACAGTCAAGATGGAGCCCATGACCATCCTCGCCATCGGCCTGACGCTGATCGGCGCCGTGTGTTTCGCGGTGGCCTCGGTGCTTCAGCATCACGCCGTGACGACCACGGAGCACCCCGATGATGTCGGCAGGGCCGACGAGACGGGGCAGCTCGTCGAGCCCGCCGGGACGCGCCCGCTGAGCCCGCGGCACCTCCTGGCGATCGTCCGGAGAAGGCGCTGGCTCCAGGGCGCGGGCCTCGCCGCGATCGGGTCGATAGTCAACGGCGTCGCCCTGCTCATGGCCCCGCTGCGGGTGGTGCAGCCGGTCGGCGTGCTCGCCGTCCCGCTGGCCGTGCTGCTGTCGGCCGCCAAGGCGCGCCGCAGGCCCTCCGCCGGTGTGCTGCTCGGCGCGGCCCTGACCGTCGGGGGCGTCGCGGTGTTCGTCGTGGCGTCGGCCGGCTCAGCCACCACCCACACGCCGTCGGCCAGGGCGACGCTTACAGCCGGGCTGGTCGTCGCGGCGCTCGTCGTCGTGCTCGGCGCGGCCGGGCTGGCGCGGCACGGCCGCGGACCGCTGCGCTGCCTCGCCCTGGCCAGCGCCGTCGCGGCGGCGTACGGCCTGCTCTCCGCGCTCGTCCGGGTCGCCGCCCAGGCGGCCGCCGACACGGGGATCCTGTCGCCGCTCGTGCTGGGCTGCGCGGCCGGAGCGCTCGTCGCCTTCGCCGCCGGCGCCTGGCTCGTGCAGCATGCCTACCACGCGGGCGCCCCGGAGATCGTCATCGCCTGCCTGACCGTCGCCGACCCGATCGTGGCCGTGGTGCTCGGCGCGGTGCTGCTCGGCGAAGGGTCGACGACGCCGGTCGGCGCCTGGGTGCTGCTCGGCGCCGCGGCCCTCACGGCGACCGTCGGCGTCCTCACTCTTGCCCACCACCACCCCGACGCGGTGGCCGCCCGTGCCGAGCGGGAAGGCTCCGTCGCCGTCCGGGCCTGACCCGGACGATCTCCTTTTGAGCTGTCGACCCTGTTCGCCTGAAGCCTGAACAAGACAATTGTCCAGAACCAGCCCCGCCCGGGGCGGAATCATGGGAGTCCCTACAGTGAACATGCTCCGGATCCTCGTCGCCGCCGACACGTTCGCCCCCGACGTCAACGGCGCAGCGCGCTTCGCGGACCGGCTCTCCGCCGGGCTGGCCGCGCGCGGGCACGACGTGCACGTCCTGGCGCCCTCGCCCACCGGGCGCGCCGGCACCGAGGTGCGGGACGGCGTCGTCGTCCACCGCATGGCGTCCCGGCGCATGCCCGGGCTGGACGCCATGCGCGTGTCCCTGCCGTGGGAGACGTCGCCCGAGGTGAAGAAGGTGTTCGCGCGGGTGCAGCCCGACGTCGTCCACACGAACGGGCACATGCTGCTCGGCCGGGCCGTCGTGCAGTCCGCGCTGCGGGCCGACGTGCCGGTGGTCGCGACGAACCACCTCATGCCGGAGAACATCGTGGGCTACCTGCCGCTGTTCGGGCCGCTGCGCGCGGCGTTCGCCGAGTGGATGTACCGCGACCTCGGCCGCGTCTACTCCAAGGCCGACGCCGTCACCGCGCCGACCCCGCGCGCCGTCGACCTGATCAACCGCCGGGCGGGGCTGACCGCCGCGTTCCCGGTGTCCAACGGCATCGACGCCACCGCGTACGAGCAGGCGCGGGCCGCGGTCGTCGCCCGCCGGGGCACGCCCGGCGGGCCCGACACGCTGTACGAGCCGACGGTGCTGTTCGTCGGCAGGCTCGACCAGGAGAAGCGGGTCGACGAGCTGATCCGCGCGTTCGCCCGGATCGCCCCCGACGTGCGCGGCCGCCTCGAGGTGGTCGGCGACGGCGCGTACCGCGGGACCTGGGAGGCGCTCGCGGACAAGCTCGGCGTGACCCAGCGGGTGCGTTTCCGCGGCCGCGTGTCCGACGACGAGCTCCTGGCCGCCTACGCGACGGCCGACCTGTTCTGCATGCCCGGGGTCTCCGAGCTGCAGAGCATCGTGACCATGGAGGCGATGGCGGCGGGGCTGCCCGTGGTGGCTGCCGACGCGATGGCCCTGCCGCACCTGGTGCGGCCGGGCACCAACGGCGAGCTGTTCACGCCCGGCGACGTCGACGGCCTGGCCGGGCACCTCCGGACGCTGCTGACCGACGTGCCCCTGCGCGAGCGGTACGGCACCGCCGGGCGCGAGCTGATCGAGGCGCACACGATGGGCGCGACCCTTGGCATCTTCGAGGCGCTCTACGAGAAGGTGATGAGCGGGGCGCCGGTCGCCGCGTGAGCATCGTGCGACCGCCCGAGCCTGTGCCCGTGACTGCGCAGCCCGCCGCCGGGCCCGCTGCCCCACCCGCTGCCCCACCCGCTGCCCCACCCGCTGCCCCACCCGCCGCCCGGCGCGTCGCGGTGGTGTGCGACTACGCGCTGGACTATCTCGGCGGCGCCCAGACCGCCCTGGTCGAGCAGGTCGCGGCGCTGACCGACGCCGGGGCCGACGTGGTGATGGTCGCGCCGTCGTCGGCCGCTGCCGCGGCGCGGGCGGGGCTCGGCGAGGGTGTGACCTATGCGCAGGTCCCGGCCCGGTGGGTGCTGCCCGGCCTGGAACTGCCGGTGGTCATGAACTCGGCGCGGGTGCGGCGCGTGCTGGCCGCGGTCTTCGCCGAGCACCGGACCGAGGTGGTCCAGCTCCATTCCGAGTTCGGCGTGGCGGCCGGTGCGATCGCCGTCGCGGGAGAGATGGGTCTCCCGGTGGTCCACACGGTGCACACGTTCTTCTGGCAGACGTCGCTCCGGCCGCAGCGCCTCGTCGCCGCCCTCGTCCGCGCCTTCCACCGCGCGATCACCGGCTGGCGCCCGACGCGGGCCGACCTGGCCGACCGGGCGGCGGACAGCGCGCTGCGCAACATGACCCTCGGCGTCGCCCGGCGGGCCGACCAGGTGGTCTCGCCGTCGGCCCACCAGGCCGAACGGCTCCGCGCCGCCGGGCTCGACCGGGTGGCGGTGGTGCCGAACACGGTCAGGGCGCCGGGCACGGCGTTGGGCACTGCGCCGGGCGCGGCGTCGGAGCGCGCGGCGCGGGTGCTCGACCGGGTCGAGGGCCCGCTGCGGATCATCTGGATCGGTCGGTGCGAGCCGGAGAAGCGGATCCTGCCCTTCGTCCGGGCGCTCGTCGCCGCGCAGCGCACGCTCGGGCCGGGCCGGCTGCACGGCGTCGTCGTCGGCGACGGGAGCCAGCTCGCCGAGGCGCGGCAGATCGCGGCGGACGCCGAGATCGACCTGCTCGGCAGGCAGGACCACGACCGGATCCCGGAGCTCCTCGCGCAGGCGCACCTGGTGGCGCTGACCTCGTACGGCTTCGACAACCAGCCGATGACCATCGTCGAGGCGGTCGCGGCCGGGCGCGGCGTCGTCTACTGCGACCCCGCGCTCAGCGAGGGGCTGTCCGGGCCGGGAATCCAGGTGCCGGCTGCCGAGGCGGAGATCACCGCCGCGCTGGTGGACCTCGTCGAGCATCCCGACCGGGTGGTGGCCGCGTCCCGGGCGACGGAGCAGGCGCGCGCCGAGTTCGCGCCGCAGACGCACGCCCGCCGCATGCTCGACCTGTACGACGACGCCGTCGACCGGGCCCGGTCGGCCGGAGCGCTCCGGACGGTCGGCGCTGCCCGGACTGCGGAACCGGAAGCCCTACCACGCTGATCCCTCGACGGACGCGCTTCTGCCACCTTTGGTAAGGTGATTTTTGACCGTTATCGTTCCGTGATCTAGGGTCGGCGGCGATGACTCGTCCTGACATCTCGCCCAACGTGCCCGAGGCGACCTCCACGACCACGGGCGATCCGGCCCGGAAGACTTCCGGTCGGCTCGTGGCGATGGACGGCCTGCGCTTCACCGCCGCGGCGGCGGTGCTGCTCTACCACTTCACGGCGACCTCGTCGGCGACCAGCTACTGGGGAACCGACCCCGTGCAGGCGTTCCCGCTGCTCAACGAGGTCACCCGATACGGCTGGCTCGGCGTCGAGCTGTTCTTCATGATCTCGGGGTTCGTGATCCTGCTCAGCGCCGACGGCCGGGGGATCGCGGGGTTCGTCGCCTCCCGGGTGGGCCGGCTGTTCCCGGCGTACTGGGCGTGCATAGTGCTGACGGCGGGCCTGCAGCAGGTGTGGTCGGGCGGACGCCGGACGACGCTGACCGAGACCCTCGTCAACCTCACGATGGTGCAGGACCTGTTCCAGGTCACGGGGGTCCAGGTGGTGTTCTGGACCCTGCTGGTGGAGCTCAAGTTCTACCTGCTCGTGTTCGTGGTGCTGGCGCTGGGCCCGCTGACGCGCAACCGGGTCCTGGCCTTCGCCACCGTCTGGCCGCTTGCCGGCTGGGCCGCCCAGGAGCTCGGCGCCCACTGGCTGGCCGACCTGCTGGTGCCGGACTACGCGCCGTACTTCGCTGTCGGCATGCTGCTGTTCCTCGCCTACCGCGACGGGTTCGACCTCATCACGAGCACGCTGCTCGCCGGAGGCCTGGGCCTGTGCGTCCTGCGGGTGCTGGAGGCCTCCGGCCGCGCGTCCGACCTGCAGGGCGTCCGGGTGGACCCGGTCATCGCGGTGCTGATCATGCTGGCCAGCGTCGCCGCCGTCTGGGCGACGACGCTGCGCGGCAGGACCGCCCCGCCCCGGCGGGTGGCGGCGGTGCTCGGCACGGTCGGCGCCCTGACCTACCCCGTGTACCTGGTGCACACGCAGTTCGGGTACGCCGTGATCGACCTGCTCGCCCCCGAGACCACCCGCACCGTCGCGCTCTTCACGGCCGGCGCGCTCAGCCTGGTCCTGGCCGTGGCGATCCACTACTGCGTCGAGCGCCCGACGTCGGCCCGGCTGCGCCGGGCTGTGCAGGCCGGGCTGCTGCGCTGCTCGTACGCGCTGCGCTCGCGCGGCCTGATGCGCGCGTGGGACCAGGTCCGCACCTGACGGGGACGCTGACGCGGACGGGGCCGCGGGGTCGGCGCGCTCAGCGGGGCGGGTCCGCCACGGCGAACGGGAGGCGGTGCAGCAGCTCGGCCTGTTCCTCGGCCCGCTTGCGCTCCCGCCGGCCGGCGCCGAGCTCGCGCTCGCGCCGCTCGGCGAGGACGGCGTGCAGGAACGCCTCGGGGTGCGTACCCGGCGGCGGCCCGGGGGCAACGTAGGGCTCGATGCGGCCGGCGAGGTCGTCGGCGAGCCGCGCCCGGGACTCCGGCGCGAGACGTGCGGCGCGGCCGAGGAGCTGCCGTGCGGCCAGCGCCAGCCCGTCGGGCAGGCGCCGCATGTCGGCGGTGTGCGCCCACGAGGCCAGGGCCTGGGGCATCACCACCGGGGCCGACGGCGGCCTGCCGCCCCGCACCCGCACCGCGTAGGTGCCCGCCGCGATGTCCCCGAGGCGCTTGCCCTTCGCATTGGCCAGCGACGCGACGGCCGCGATGCCGCCGAACGTGAGCCACAGCTCGATCACCCCGACCAGGGCCCGGACCAGCGCATGCCGGAACCGGACCGGGCCGCCGTCGTCGCGCACCACGCGGATGCCGCAGGCGAGCTTGCCGACCGACCGGCCGCGGGACAGCGTCTCGACGGTGACGGGTACGCCCACCATGACCACGACGGTCGCGACCACGTAGACCACCAGGGCGATGTCCTCGCCCAGCGCGGCGTTGTCGAGGAACCAGACGCCGCCCACGACCAGCGCGGTCACGATGACGGCGCCGATGATCAGGAAGTCCAGCATGGCGCCCATGGCGCGCGTGATGAACGACGCCGGGCGCGCGTCCAGCACCACGCCCTCGCCGATGACTATGCCGTCCTGCACGGTTCCTCCGGTCGGGTGCGGGGCCTTGGGGATCACTCCGTAACTCCTGTGCGGCAGACTACCGCCGTGGACATCGACGCCTTCACCGCCGTGCACGCCGCAGAGTGGGACCGCCTCAAGGAGCTCTCGTCCCGGCGCCGTCTGGACGGCGCCGAGTCCGACGAGCTGGTCCGGCTGTACCAGTCGGTGGCCACGCACCTGTCGACGGTCCGGTCGGCTGCTCCGGACCCGGCGCTGGTCACCCGCCTGTCCGACGTCCTGAACCGCGCGCGCACCCGCATCGCCGGCACGCACGAGCCCGCCTGGCGCGAGGTCGTGCGGTTCGCGGTCGTGTCGCTGCCCGCGGCGTTCTACCGGATCCGGTGGTGGTCGCACGCGGTGACCGCGGCCTGCCTGCTCATCGCGATAATCGCCGGCGTTTACATCGCCGGCGACGCCGATGCGATGAACTCGCTGATGACGCCCTCCGCGCAGGAGGACTACGTGAACAACGCGTTCGCGTCCTACTACGACCCGGGCATCGGGTTCGCCGCGGTCGTGTGGACGAACAACGCGTGGATCGCCGCCCAGGCTGTCGGCGGCGGGATCACCGGCTTCTTCCCCCTGATGGTGCTCTGGCAGAACGCGGTGCAGGTCGGCGCCACCGGCGGCATGATGGCCGCCCACGACGAGCTCGACCTGTTCCTCACGCTCATCGCGCCGCACGGCCTGCTGGAGCTGACGTGCATCTTCGTGGCGGGCGCGGCGGGCCTGCGGCTCTTCTGGACCCTGATCGACCCGGGCCACCGCAAGCGCTCGGTCGCCATGGCCGCCGAGGGCCGCGCCCTGATCACGACGGTCATCGGCCTCGCGGTGGCGCTCGGCGTCTCCGGCCTCGTGGAGGGCTTCGTCACCGGGTCCGAGCTGTACTGGTGGCTCAAGATCGTGATCGGCGCGATCGTGCTCGCCGGGTTCTGGACCTACGTGTACGTCCTGGGCCGCCGGGCGGTCCGCGCCGGCGCCACCGGTGACCTCGCCGAGCACGAGGCGGGCGCCACGGTGGTCACGGCTGGGTGACGGTTGCGCGCGGCGGCCGCCGCGGGATGAATATCGCGGCTCGTTGTCAGCCTCCCGTACTAGGGTTGCCGGGCAGGCACGACTTGAGACGACATCCGGAGCACGCCCCATGACGACGCCCGAGAGCGCACCCGACCAGCCGGCGCAGCCGACGCCCCCGCAGCCCGGAGGGTCCCAGCCCGCCGGCTGGGGCGAGCCGCCGCGGTACGGGCAGTACGCGCCCGGGTACGACCCGGCGGCGCCGCCCGCGCCCGGGCAGCCGGCGGCCGGCCAGCCGCAGGGCACACCGCAGTACGGGACGCCGCAGGGCGGCCCGGCGGGCGGGCAGTACGGCCAGAGCCAGTACGGGCAGTACTCCCCGTACTCCTCGCAGACGTCCGGCTACCGGCCCCCGGCCGACAAGCCCGGCATCGTCCCGCTGCGCCCGCTCACCCTGGGCGAGCTGTACGACGGCGCGTTCGGCGCCGTCCGGCACAACCCGGGCGTGACGCTGGGACTGACGGCGATCATCGTGGTCGCCGCCGTCGCGGTCGGGACCCTGATCAGCATCCCCCTCACCACGGTGTTCACCGACCTGTTCGCGTCCCTGTTCGCCCAGATCGGGGACGACCCCGCGCTCGAAGGGCTCGGATTCACGCAGGACATGCTGGGCGTGACCTACGGGTCGGCGCTCGGCACCGGCATGCTGCTCACGCTCGCCACCCCGCTCGCCATGGGCGTCATGGCCATCTCCGTCAGCGACTCGGTCATCGGGCGCAAGATCTCGGTGTCCGAGGCCTGGCAGCGCGCCGGCAAGCGCTGGTGGTTCCTGATCGGCTTCTCGCTCCTGAGCACCGCCGTCGTGCTCGTGGCCTACCTGCTGGCCGCCGGGATCGTCGCGCTCCTGGTCGTCTACGTGGACGCGGCCACCGGCGTGATTGTCGGGCTGCTGCTGTTCGTCGCGCTCGTGGTCGGTGGCGTATGGGCGTTCACCCGCGTCACCCTCATCCCGCCGGCGCTCGCCGTCGAGGGCGGCGGCTTCTGGGCCACGTGCCGACGCGCCTGGAGGCTGACGCACGGCACTTTCTGGCGAGTGCTCGGCATCTACCTGCTCACCTCGGTCATCCTCAGCGTCATCGGCCAGATCGTCGCCGTGCCGGTGAGCCTCCTCCTGAGCCTGTTCATGGTGCTGGAGAGCGGCGTGGGCCTCGCGGTCAGCTACGGGATCACCTATGTCATCACCGGCGGCATGAGCGTGCTGTTCCTCGGTGGCGTCATGGCTCTGCTCTACATCGACACCCGGATGCGACGCGAGGGGCTGGACGTGCAGCTGCAGGCCGCGGCCTCGGCCGCGGCGGACAAGTGACATGAGGTTCGACGTACCCGTCGTCCCGGACCGGGACACCGCACGCGAGTGGCTCAGCAGCGAGCTGCAGGGGTCCGAGTACGCGGAGCGCGAGTCGCTGCTGACGCGCCTGATCAACTGGGCGCTGGACTGGCTGAACAACATCGAGTGGCCCGACACGTCGATGTCCGGCCCGCAGCTCGGCACGGTCATCGCGGTGATCGCTGTGGTGGTCCTCGTGATCGCGTGGCTGGTGGCTGGTCCGGTGCGGCTCGGGCGCGAGCGTGCGGGCTCCGCCGAGGTCCTGGACGCCGACGACGCCCGTACCGCCGCCCAGATGCGCCGGGCAGCCGACGCGGCGGCGGCCTCGGGCGAGTGGCGGACCGCTGCCGTCGAGCGCTTCCGAGCCGTCGTCCGCTCCCTGGAGGAACGCGTGATCATCGAGCCGCGACCCGGCCGCACGGCACAGGAGGCCGCCGCCGACGCCGGTGAGCGCCTGCCGGCCCAGGCCGCAGGCCTGCGCTCGGGCGCCGACCTGTTCGACGGCGTCGAGTACGGCGACCGGGTGGCCACCGCGGAGGACGACGCGGCCCTGCGCGCGCTCGACGCCGAGGTCAACGCGGCCCGGCCCGAGGTCGCCGCATGACCGCGCGGTCCTCGCCCCCGCCGCCCGCCGCCCCGGCGTCGCCTGCCTCGACCCTGCCCGCCCCCACGCCGCCCGCTGCGGTCTCGGTGGCGCCGTCCGGCCCGGTCGACGAGCCGCCGGTCGTCATCGGTGACGACACCACCGGCCGGACGCGCGCCGCCAGCACCTGGCGCCGGATGCGCTGGCCGTTCGTGGTGCTCGTCGTGCTCGCCCTCTTCGTCCTGTTCCTCGCGGTGGTGCGCACGCCGACGTCGGCCGACCCGTACGCCCCGGACAACCCGGAGGCGGGCGGCGCCATGGCCGTGGCCGAGGTGCTGAAGGACCAGGGCGTGCGCGTCACGCACGTGACCACGGTGGCCGACGCCGTGGCCGCCGCCGGGCCGGACAGCACGCTCCTGGTGACGCCCAACCCGGCGTTCTTCGCCGACGACCAGATCTCGTCGCTCAGCCGCACGGGCGCCGACCTCGTGGTGGTCCAGCCCGACTTCAGTCTGGTCGCGGGCGTGAGCCGGGACACCGTCGACTCGACGTACGGCGAGTCGAGCGGCCCGGTCCAGCCCCAGTGCGACGACCCGTCGGCCCAGGCGGCGGGCGCGGTCGAGCTGACGCCCGGCCTCTACGACACGTCCACCGGCGGCGACGACGTCCGCCCGGTCCTGTGCTGGCCCGACGGCACGGGCGCCGCCGCCTACGCGCGCCTGGACTTCCCGAACCGCTCGGTGACGATGGTCAGCGACCCGGCGGTGATCCGGAACGACTCGGTCCTGCAGGAGGGCAACGCGGCGCTCGCGCTGTGGATGCTGGGGCAGAACGAGCACCTGGTCTGGCTGGTGCCGAGCCCGATGGACGTCAGCACCGGCGACGACGAGCCCACGCCCGCCGAGCGCGGCCAGGTGAACGAGCTGATGCCGCCGGGCTCCGCCCCCGTCGCCCTCGTGGCCGTGCTCGCCGCCGTGCTGCTGGCGTTCTGGCGGGTGCGCCGCATGGGCCCGCTGGTCGTCGAGGACCTGCCCGTCCTCGTCCGGTCCGCCGAGGCGACGAGGGGGCGCGCCCGCCTGTACCGGGCCGCCCGCGCGAGAGGGCACGCCGCCGCGGGCCTGCGCGCGTCGACGGCCGACCGGATCGCCTCCCGCCTCGGCCTGGCCCGCTCCTCCGATGCGAATACCGTGGTCGATGCCGTAGTGGCCGCAACCAACCGCCCGTCGCAGCAGGTGGCAGACCTGCTCTACGGCCCACCCCCCGCTGACGACGCCGCGCTCGCCGAGCTCGCGCGCCGACTCGACATCCTGGAGAGCGAGGTCCACCGACCGTGACCGAACCAGCCTTCCCGAACCAGCCCGCCCCGCAGCAGGCCGTGGAGACGCCCATGCCGCAGCCCGCCGAGCAGGTGCGGGCCGAGCAGGCGCCGGCCGAGCAGGCGTCCGCTGAGCAGACGCCCGCGCCGCAGGCAGCGCCCGAGCCGCAGGCAGCGCCCGAGCCGCCTGCCCCGTCGCAGGAGCTGCGCTCCGCCCTGGCGGCGGTCCGTACGGAGGTGGGCAAGGCCGTCGTCGGGCAGGACGCGGCCGTGACCAGCCTGCTCATCGCCCTGCTCTGCCAGGGGCACGTGCTCCTGGAGGGCGTGCCGGGCGTGGCGAAGACCCTCCTGGTCCGCACCCTGGCGGCGGCCCTGAAGCTGGACACCAAGCGCATCCAGTTCACGCCCGACCTCATGCCGGGCGACGTGACGGGCTCGCTCGTCTACGACGCGCGCACCGCCGAGTTCTCGTTCCGCGAGGGCCCCGTGTTCACGAACCTGGTGCTGGCGGACGAGATCAACCGCACGCCCCCCAAGACCCAGGCGTCGCTGCTGGAGGCGATGGAGGAGCGGCAGGTGTCGGTGGACGGCAAGCCCCGCCCGCTGCCCGACCCGTTCCTGGTGATCGCGACCCAGAACCCCGTCGAGTACGAGGGCACCTACTCGCTGCCCGAGGCCCAGCTCGACCGGTTCCTGCTCAAGCTCGTGCTCCCGATGCCCGAGCGCGAGCAGGAGGTCGAGGTCCTGGCCCGGCACGCAGCGGGCTTCGACCCGCGCAACCTCGCGGCCGCCGGCGTCACGCCCGTGGCCGACGCCACGATCTTGGAGCGTGCCCGCGCCGAGGTCGCCCGCGTCCAGGTGTCCCGCGAGGTGCTCGGCTACGCCGTCGACGTCTGCCGCGCCACCCGCTTCTCGCCGTCGCTGTCGCTCGGCGTCTCGCCGCGTGGCGCGACCGCGCTGCTGCGCACGGCCCGGGCCTGGGCCTGGCTGTCGGGACGCTCGTTCGTGACGCCCGACGACATCAAGGCGCTCGCCCACCCGACGCTCCGGCACCGCGTGCAGCTGCGCGCCGAGGCCGAGCTCGAGGGCGTCACCGCCGAGGGCGTGCTGGACACGGTGCTGGCCTCCGTGCCGGTACCGCGGTGACGACGGTGGTCGTGCCTGCCTTTCCGGTGATCGCCCTTCGACAGGCTCAGGAACCGCTCGTCGAGACCCAGGGCGCCCGATGGTCGTGACGTGGCGGGCCGCCGCCCTGATGGGGCTCGGCGTGGTGCCCGTGCTGCTCCTGCCGGCGAACGGCACGGTGCTGGTGTGGGCGACCGTGGTGGTCCTCGCGTGCGTGGTGGACATCGTGCTGGCCGCGTCGCCGCGTCGGGTGGGCGTGCAGCGGCGGGTGCCGGGCTCGGTCCGGCTGCGCTCGGAGGCCACCAGCGAGCTGGTGGTCCGCAACGTGTCCGGACGGCGGCTGCGCGCCGTGGTCCGGGACGCGTGGGGGCCGTCGGCCGGCGCGGGTCCGGGGCGGGGGAGCGGTGAGCGGGTACGCCCGGCGTCGGGCGGATCGGGGCGCCACCACGTGAACCTGCCCGATGGCGAGGCCGCGCGCCTGCCCACGACCCTCGTGCCGACGCGGCGCGGCGACCGCGCGGCGGGCGGCGTGACGATCCGCAGCGTGGGCCCACTGGGCCTGGCGGGCCGCCAGGTCACGCTGCCGGTGCCCGGGCGCCTGCGCGTGCTGCCGGAGTTCGCGAGCCGCAAGCACCTGCCCTCGCGGCTGGCGCGGCTGCGGGAGATGGACGGCCGCGCGGCGGTGCAGATCCGCGGCGAGGGCACGGAGTTCGACTCGCTGCGCGAGTACGTGGTGGGCGACGACGTCCGCTCGATCGACTGGCGCGCCACCGCCCGCCGCCGCGAGGTGGTGGTGCGCACCTGGCGCCCCGAGCGCGACCGGCGGGTGCTCATCGTCCTGGACACGGGCCGCACGTCCGCGGCCCGGGTGGGCGCCGCGGACTCGACGGGCGCGCCCCGCCTGGACGCCAGCATCGAGGCGGCGCTGCTGCTCGCGGCACTGGCCGGGCACGCGGGCGACCGGGTCGAGCTCGTGGCGTTCGACCGCACCGTGCGTTCCCGCGTGGCCGGCGCGGCCGGGCCTCGGCTCATGCCCGCCATGGCCGAGTCGCTGGCGACCGTGGAACCGGTGCTGCTGGAGACCGACTGGCCCGGCGTGGTGACGCAGGTGCGGACCCGCATGACGCAGCGCGCGCTCGTGGTGCTGCTCACGACCCTTGACCCGGCGGCTGTGGAGAACGGCCTGCTGCCCGTCGTGGACCAGCTCGCCCGCGACCATACGGTCGTCGTCGCCTCCGTCGCGGACGAGGAGGTGGCGGGGCTGCGCGCCGGCCGCGACACGGTCGCCGAGGTGTACGACGCCGCGGCCGCCGCGCGCGGCGACCTGGAGCGCACCGCCGTCACCACGATGCTGCGCCGCTACGGCGCCGACGTCGTGGAGGCCCTGCCGGACAACCTGGCCCCACGCCTGGCGGACGAGTACCTGGCCCTGAAGGCGGCGGGCCGGCTCTGACGCCCGAAGGTTCGATCCGCGAAGTAGAGCGCCTGTCCGGGTCTTCCTGGTGTCACCAGGGAGAGCCGGACAGGCGCTCTACTTCGCGGATCGAACCTGACTCAGGTCAGCCGTTGGTCGACACCGCGAGCCGGCGGACGGCGCTGTCGAAGTGCGGGGACCCGATGGAGCGGTTCTGCGGGGTCCCGTACGAGGTGACGCCCCGGACATATCCCAGGCGGGTGCGGTCGCTGTAGTGCCACACCCAGGGTCCGCCGGAGGAACCCTCGCCGAAGTTGCACCCGCTGATCAGCGAGGTGCGCGGCGCGACGCCGCTCTTGCGCGTCATGTCCTGGCAGCCCCACATCACCTGGCCGTCGTCCAGGTTGTACGGGTAGCCGAACGTCGTCGTGGGCCAGCGGTAGTACTGGTCGATCTTCAGCCCGTTGCCGCCGACCGCGCTGACCACGCGCTGGCCCCGCCCGTTCGCGTACGTCGTGATCATCCCGACGTCGCGGTACCAGCCCTGGTTCGTGCCGCCCTTCTCGATCCAGGTCCTGAAGGTGTGCAGCGTGCGAGCCTGGAACGTCCCGTACGGCGTCTTGTTCTCCGCCTCGCCGTTGAACCTCGGCACGAAGACCAGGTTGCTGCGCCAGCTACCGCCCCGCCCGCTGTGCACGCAGTGCCCGGCGGTGATGACCACCCGCTTGGACTTGGTGTTGAGCGCCGAGGCCGAGCAGTAGCTCCCGCTCCCGTACCCGCCGATGAACAGCTTGCCCACGGTGATCGGCCACCGGTTGATCGAGTTGGTCGCCGCGCCGTCGGACTCCTCGGGACCCACCGGGCGGGTGACCGTCGTGCCGCCCTCGGCCAAGTCGCCTGCCGGGCTGCTCGGCAGGGTGCTCGCTGGGCCCGCCGTCGAGCCCGCAGCGAGGTCTGCCGCGAGGTCCTGCGCCATCCTCTTCACGAGCGCGGGGTCCCCGGGGGCGTCCAGCGGCTTGGCCGCGGCCATCCGCTCCGGCGTCCAGTACTCCAGCACGGCGGGGTCTCCGCCCTCCGTCTCGATCTGCCGCATCTCGTTCGTCGAGTACGTGCGCGACGAGGTGCCGTTCGGCTTCAGCACCGGCGCGACGGTCGACACGATCTCGCTGTCGGCGGCTTCCGCCGCTGCGGCGTCGGCCACCTTGGCCGTATCAGCCGACGCTCCGCCGTCGCCTGCGCCCCAGGCCGCCGGGACATAGGTCGCCGTCGCGATGACGGTCACGGTGGCTGCCATTGCCACCAGGCGCGACCTCTGAGTTCTGCCCATGCAATCTCCCCTGTCACTTTTGACCGGTTTATCCGATCTATTGGCGATCGAGGGAGAGGGTAGCCAAGATCCGTGGGGAGGGGTCCCCACGTGGGGCCTCGGCGGACAAGTCACACCCCGAGGTGCCGCAGCACGGCCAGGACCCGGCGGTGGTCCGCGGCGTCCTGCGGCAGGTCGAGCTTGGTGAAGATGGCCGCCACGTTCTTCTCGACGGCCCCGTACGACAGGTGCAGCAGCTCGGCGATCGCGCCGTTCGACCGGCCCTGCGCCATCAACCCCAGCACCTCGCGCTCCCGGGCCGAGAGGCGCTCCAGGTCGTCGTCCTGCCGGGCGGAGCCCATGAGCTGCGAGACCACCTCGGGGTCCAGCACGGTCGCGCCGCGCGCCACGCGCCCGAGCGCGTCGACGAAGTCCCGCACGTCGGCCACCCGGTCCTTGAGCAGGTACCCGACGCCGCGCGCGTCGCCGGCCAGCAGCCGGCTCGCGTACCGGGTCTCCACGTACTGTGAGAACAGCAGCACGGGCAGGTCCGGGTGCCGGGACCGCAGGCTGAGCACGGCCCGCAGCCCCTCGTCGGTGAAGCTGGGCGGCATGCGGATGTCCGCGACGACGACGTCGGGCAGCGACTCCTCGCGCACCAGCCGGGCGACCTCGTCCTCCAGGGCGTCACCGTCCTCGACGGTGGTCACGGCGTGGCCGCGCCGGGTCAGGAGCGCGGCGAGGCCGTCCCGGAGGATCGCTGAGTCCTCGGCGAGCAGCACGCGGAGGTCGGACGGCGGATCGTTCGGCCCGGTCATGCGCGGCCCGAGGGGCTGGTCGTCGGCAGGGTCACGGACACCACCGTAGGCCCGCCGGCGGGGCTGGACAGGTCCAACGTGCCGTCGACGGAGCGCACCCGCTCGGCCAGCCCGGCCAGGCCGGAGCGCAGGCCCGAGCCGTCCGGCGGCACGACCCGCGCGCCGCCGCGGCCGTCGTCCCGCACCCGGATCCTGACCGTGCCGCGGCCGGAGCGGGTGGTGTCCACCCGTTCGACCAGCACGTAGACGCCGGTCGCGCGGGCGTGCTTGGCGGCGTTGGTGACCAGCTCGGCGACTGTGAAGTACGCGATCGACTCGAGTGCCGAGGCGAGGCGGCCGCCCGCCTCCACGCCCGGGTCCACGTCCACGGTGACGGGCAGCGCCGACCGTGCGGCGAGGGTCTCGAGCGCGACGGTGAGGCCGCTGTCGAGGGCCGGCGGGTGGATGCCGCGGGCCAGCTCGCGCAGCTCCGTGAGCGCGTCCTTGGTCGAGGCGTGGGCGGTGTCGACGAGCTCGGCGGCCTGGGCCACGTCGCCGCCGTCGGCCAGGTGCTCGCGTGCCTCGCCGAGCTGCATGGCGACGGCGACCAGACGGGCCTGCGTGCCGTCGTGCAGGTCGCGCTCGATGCTGCGCAGGCGGGCGTCGGCGTCGTCGACCGCGCCGGTGCGGGAGCGCTCCAGCTCGGCGACGCGCAGGCTCGCCCGGGTGGGGCTCAGCAGGGCGACCGTCAGCGCGCGGAAGAGCAGCGTGAACATCCGCAGGAGCCACGGCCAGCAGAAGAACACCAGCACGCCGGCCAGCGCGGCGAGCGCGATGCGCGGGGGTGTGTCCACGTAGTAGGAGGGGCCGAGCTGCGCGCCGACGTGCATCTCGCCGCCGGTCCCGAGCTGCGGCGGGAGGAACCGGTACCAGATCCCGTAGGTGATGGCGCCCAGACCGACGACGAGGAACACGACGCTCGTGACGAAGGACAGCAGCGTCAGCGGGAACGTGACGAACATGAAGAGCAGCGCGCGCCACGCCGTGGCGTCGCCGAGCAGGGAGCCGACGGTGCGCCAGAACCCGCGCGGCCGCGTGTACGGGGCGGGGACCGGGACGTCGACGTCGAGCAGGTCGCGGGCGAGGCCGCGGTAGGCGCTGCCCCATCCGCGCCCGCCGAGCAGGACGGTGCCGGACACGAACAGCCCGACCACCGTGACGGCGACGACGGCGGTGAGGCTCACGGTGAAGACCGCGTAGCCGAAGGCGAACGGGGCGAGCAGGAGCACGAGGGCCAGGTAGCCCTGCTCGCGCCAGGTGCGGGTCGCGAACGGGGCCGTGAGGAAGCTCGGGCGGGCCGTGGGGCCCCGGGCGGCGGGGCCGGCCGCGCGCGGCTCGACGGTCATGGTGGTCATGCTGCCAGGATCGCCCCTGGCGTGCTGCCCGCGACAGGGTGCCGACCGCCCTCTTGAACGGGGGTTGTCCCCCGCCCGGTGGCGGGGTCGGCCGGCGCACGACGGCCTGCCAACCGGGGTGAAGATGGCTGGTCACGGCCTGTGCAGCCGGGTTTCCTGGACCAGCCTGGCACACTGGAGGGCATGAAGGTACGAGTTCTCGTCGTCGACGACGACACAGCACTTGCCGAAATGATCGGCATCGTCCTCAAGGGCGAGGGGATCGAGACCGTGTTCTGTGCCGACGGCGACTCGGCGCTGGGGATGTTCCGCACCCATCAGCCGGACCTGGTGCTGCTCGATCTGATGCTGCCGGGCAAGGACGGCGTACAGGTCTGCCGCGAGATCCGCGCCGAGTCCGGCGTGCCGATCATCATGCTGACGGCCAAGTCGGACACGCTCGACGTCGTGGTGGGCCTGGAGTCCGGCGCCGACGACTACGTGTCCAAGCCGTTCAAGCCCAAGGAGCTGGTGGCCCGGATCAAGGCCCGCATGCGCCGCAGCGAGGACCCGGGCCCGGAGCGCCTCGTGGTGGGCGACGTCGAGATCGACGTCACCGGCCACACCGTCATGCGCGACGGCGAGCGCATAGCGCTCACCCCGCTGGAGTTCGACCTGCTCGTGGCGCTGGCCCGCAAGCCGTGGCAGGTGTTCACGCGCGAGGTGCTGCTGGAGCGGGTCTGGGGCTACCGGCACAGCGCCGACACGCGCCTGGTCAATGTCCACGTCCAGCGCCTGCGTTCCAAGATCGAGCGTGACCCGGAGAACCCGGAGATCGTCCTGACGGTGCGCGGCGTCGGTTACAAGGCGGGCGCGACACGCTGATGCCGCACGGCCTGGTCGCACGGCTGCGCCGGGTGGGGTCCCGGGCACGGGTGGTCTCTGTGCGGTCCACCCGCCGGGGGATCGCCCAGTGGCGCGCCTCGCTGCAGCTGCGCGTCGTGACCACCGCGCTCGCCATCGGCTTCGCGGCGATCGCCGTGCTGGGGCTGTACCTGTCGACGTCGGTCCGGGACGGCATCTACGACCAGCGGCTCGCGTCGATCGACAACGAGGCGGCGGCGCTGACCGCGCAGGTGTCGCAGAACTTCTCCGAGACGGCGACGACGTCGAACGGTGAGCTGCAGACCCTCCTGCTGGACACGATCTCGACGCTGGGGGTCACGAGCGGTTCCACGGCGGAGGAGTACTTCCTCATGCACGAGCTCGGCACGACGTCCCAGGTGAACGACGTCACCACCCGGCCGGACCTGACGGAGGTGCTGATCTCCGACGAGCTGCGCGAGGCGAACCTCGCGTCCGAGGACGACCAGGTGCTGCAGGCGGTGGGCATCCCGTCGCGCGACGACCCGGGCATCGTCAGCCCGGGCGTGATCGTGGGCTCCACGGTCCAGGCCTCGCCCGACGCCAAGTACGAGATCTACTACCTCTACTCCTTGCAGCCCGAGCAGGAGACCCTGTCGTTCGTGCACCGCGTGCTGCTCGCGGGCGGCTTCGGGATGCTGGCGCTGCTCGGCGTCGTCACCTGGACCATGGCGCGGCAGACGGTGACGCCCGTGACGCGGGCCGCGACCGTCGCCGAGCGCCTCGCCGAGGGGCACCTGTCCGAGCGCATGCCGGGCGCCCGGGGCACCGACGAGATGGCGAGCCTCGCGCGCTCCTTCAACGAGATGGCCGAGAGCCTGCAGGACCAGATCCGGCGCATGGAGGAGCTGTCCGCGATGCAGCGCCGGTTCGTCTCCGACGTGTCGCACGAGCTGCGCACTCCGCTGACCACCATCCGCATGGCCAGCGAGATCATCCACGAGTCCCGCGACCAGATGGACGCGGACACCGCTCGCTCGGCCGAGCTGCTGCTCGGCCAGATCGACCGGTTCGAGTCGCTGCTGGCGGACCTGCTGGAGATCAGCCGGTTCGACGCCGGCGCCGCGGTGCTCGACGCCGAGCGCCGCGATCTGCGTGACGTCGTCATGTCGGTCGTGGAGCAGGCCGCCCCGCTCGCGGAGACGAAGGACGTCCGCGTCTCGGTGCGCCTGCCCGACGCCGACGCGGCGGCCGACTTCGACCCGCGCCGCATCGAGCGCATCCTGCGCAACCTCGTGGTCAACGCGATCGAGCACGCCGAGGAGCGGCCCGTCGAGGTGACCGTCGCCGAGGACGACCGCGCGGTCGCCGTCGTCGTGCGCGACTACGGCGTCGGGATGACGAAGCAGGAGGTCGAGCACGTGTTCGACCGCTTCTGGCGGGCCGACCCGGCGCGCGCCCGCACCACCGGAGGCTCCGGCCTGGGGCTGGCGATCGCGCTCGAGGACGCGCACCTGCACGCCGGGCGCCTCGACGCGTGGGGCCGGCCCGGGCAGGGCGCGAGCTTCCGGCTCACGCTGCCGCGCAGCGCCGGCGTCCAGGTGGTCGAGCCGCCGATCACCATGGCGCCCGCGTCGCACGAGCCGGGGGTCCGCACGGGCCAGATCCCCGTGGTGCGCCCGCCGACCGGGCCGACGCCGACGGCGATCCCGGACCTGTCCGATCCGAGCGATGCTCATTCGGGCGATGCCCATTCCGGCGATGCCCATTCCGGCGATGCTCATTCGGGCGATGCTCATTCGGGCGATGCCGATCCGGGCGATGCCGACGCCGGCTCCGTCGCAGCGGACCCCGCGGGCCGGCCCGCTACGACCGACGTAGAGGTGCACTGATGCGCAGAGCCGCGACCGCCGTCGTCGTCGCCGTCGTCGCGCTGTCCAGCGTGGGCGCGCTGGGGGCCTGCGCCCAGATCCCGACGTCCGGGCCCGTGCGGGTGGGCAACGCGGAGGTCGAGCCGCAGGCCGACATCGCGATAGTGCCGCAGGGCCCGATCTCCGACGCGGACCCGCAGGGCATCGTGTCCGGCTTCCTGGGTGCGGTGGTGGCCGCGACGACGTCCCCCAACGAGTTCCAGACCGCCCGAGAGTTCCTGACCGACGACGTCGCGGTCAAGTGGGACCCCGAGGCGGCGGTGCGGGTGGTCCGCGAGCCGCCGGTGCCCCAGCCGTTCGAACGTGGCGTGGAGGTCGAGGGCGACGACACCGTCGAGGTCGTCGTGCGCGCGACGACCATCGCGACCCTCGACAGCGCCGGCGCGTACACGGAGGTGGGCGACCCGCGCGAGCTCGGCTACCGGTTCACCCTCGTGCGGACCGGCGGACAGTGGCGCATCTCCGCGCTCGACGACGGCGTGCTCGTACCCGCGAACCTGTTCGCGAACCAGTACCGCGCGACTCGCCTGTTCTTCCCGGCCGAGGGCGACATGACGAGCCTTGTCCCCGACCTCCGCTGGTTCGCCCGCCGCTCCTGGCGCACCGTCGCGGTGGAGCAGACGCTCGCCGGGCCACCCGAGTGGCTGCAGGGAGCGACCCAGTCCCTGGTGCCCGAGGGCACGCAGCTCGCCTCACCGTCGGTCCGGGACACGGACGGCGAGGAGGCGGTCGCGGTACGGCTCACCGAGCAGATCAGCGACGCTCCCGCCGACCAGCGCGCGGTGATCGCGGCGCAGCTCTCGGCGACCCTCTCCGAGGGTGCTGGCCGGGTCGTGCCCGTCGATATGTACAGCGGGCAGAACCGGCTCTCCGTCGACGCGGCCGACGTCGACCTGCCGGTCACGCTCACCGAGCCGATGGCGCTGAAGGGCCACGACCTCTACCTCGTGTCCGACGGCGCGCTCGAGCCCTGGGGCCACGACGCGGAAGAGTCCGTCGACCTGTCCGGCATGGACCCGACGGCGCTCGCCGTGCGGCCCGGGGCGAAGCCCATAGTGGTACGGGACGGCGACGACCAGATCTGGGACGTCACCGCTGAGGACGGCCCGGTGTCGTTGTTCGAGGGCGCGGACCTTGCTGCGCCGTCCGTCGACAAGTTCGGGAACACGTGGACCAGCGGAAGCGCTGGGAAGCTGCGCGTGGCCCCCGAGCACGACTCCGGCCTGGAAGAGGTCACCCTGAAGCCGGAATGGCTGGGTGGGCGCACCGTGATCAGCGTCTCGGTGGCGCCGGAGGGCTCGCGCGTCGCGATCGTGAGCGAGGCGCCGTCGGGCACGCTGGTGCAGGTGGCGGGCATCGTGCGCGACAGCGACGGCACCCCGATGGACCTCGCGGCGCCGCTCTCGGTCGCCGCGTCGGTCGACGACATCGCCGAGGCTCGCTGGGCCGGGATCACGACGCTGGCGCTGCTGACCAGGGACCAGGAGGGCGTGACCGGCGTCTGGACCGCGGGCGTGGGCGGGCTGGCCGGCACCGGCGGAGCGGCCCGGCAGCTGCCGGGGCTCACCGACGTCGAGCAGCTCGCGGCAGGGGTCACCGACCAGGGGATGCTGGTGGTCACCGAGGGCGGCCACCTGGAGCACGAGGAGACCGGCGTCTGGCAGCCGTTCGCCGAGGACGTCGACCTCGTGACCTACCCAGGCTGACCCGCCTCTCGATCCGCGAAGTAGAGCGCCTTTCCGAGCTTCCCTGGTGACCACCAGGCGAAGCTCGGACAGGCGCTCTACCTCACGGATCGAGGCCGGTCAGTTCAGGTCGGTGACCGGGGCCGCGCCGCACGGGTTGTCGAGCTGGATCACACCGAACGACCAGCCCTTGCGCTTGTAGAGCACCGACGGGCGCGACGTCTCCTTGTCGATGAACAGGTAGAAGTCGTGGCCCACCATCTCCATCTCGTAGACCGCGTCGTCGAGCGTCATCGGGTCGGCGTGGTGGAGCTTCTGCCGGATCACCACGGGCGAGTCGCCGATGGTCGTCTCCACGGAGTCGCCCGGCGCGGACAGCGCTGCCGGGGTCGAGATCTGCGGTTCGGGTGCGTTGGCGGCCCCGCTGCCCTCGTCGGTCAGGATCTCGTCGAGGGGGCGGACGTCCACGGGAGCGAGCACCTTGTTGTTCCGGTGGTCCTTGCGCCGGTCGCGCGCGCGGCGCAGCCGCTCGTTGAGCTTGTCGATGGCGAGGTCCAGGGCGCCGAAGCGGTCGTCCGCTGCGGCTTCCGCGCGGATCACCGGACCCTTCGCGCGCAGTGTGAGCTCGACACGTTCCCGATTCTCGGACAGTCGCGGGTTGTTCTCGTGCGTGACTTCCACGTCCACCCGGCGTACGTAGGGAGACAGGAGCTCGACCTTGGCGAGCTTCTCCTCCACGTGCTGGCGAAACCGGTCTGCCACGTCCGTGTGCCTGCCGACAACGACAATTTCCATGTGCGTAACTCCGCTCCGGGAACTCTGGGCCACGCCGTCCCTTGCCGGCGGCGCGTGCCCGTCTCTGCTGGACTGGTCTTGGCACCTGCTGCTGCCGGTGCCGGGCACGAACCACCTCCCGTCGCGTCTGCCCCGTCGTCGTCGCCGGGACGGGTCTGGCGTGGAATGTTCAGGCTAACTCCGTCGCCTGGGTAACGACAGCCCCAACATTTAGTGAACGCTGTGACTGAAATCTGGCAGACATTCAGGTTCTGATCAGACTTCAGCCCATGTCCGACGCGGGCTCGCCGTGCCGTCCTGGCCGCTCGTACGGGGAGGCGGGGTCGCTGCCAGCACAGTTGCTCCGAGCACGTCGTGCCCGTGCCGTTCCAGCGTCCGTTCGGCGGCGGCCAGGGTGGCCCCCGTCGTCAGGACGTCGTCCACAAGAATGCATACGGATCTTTGTCCGAGGGACCGGCCTCCACGTCTCGTCATGCGGACGGCGCCCGTGAGGTTGCGTCCGCGGGCCCGGGCGCCGAGGCCTACCTGGTCCCGTCCGGAACCGCGGCGGGCGAGCGCGGGAACCACGCGCGCGGGGATCCCGGCGTCGTGCAGGCCGACGGCCACCGCCCGGGCCAGGACGGCGACGGGCTCGCGGCTCCGGGCCCGCCGTGCGGCACCGGTCGACGGTACCGGTACGACGGCGAGCGGCGCGTCGCCGGGAGAGCCGTGGGCCGCTCGCGAGAGAGCCGGGCCGAGGCGGGCGGCGGCCCGCCGGAGTGCCGGCCCCAGCAGGTGGTCGAGGTCGGCCCGCCCCCGGTCCTTCCAGTGCACGACGACGTCCCGCACCGGCCCGGCGTACGGCGTGAGCGCCCACACGGGTACGGGCGGGACGCCGTCGAGCCGGTCCAGCCGGGGCGCGCCCTGCTCGGCCCGCACGGGCGGGCCGGCCAGGAGGGCGGCGCACCGCGCGCACCAGCGCACGTCGAGCTCGCCGCACGGACAGGCGACGGGCAGCAACAACCGACCAAGCTGACGAACGATCTGCACCCCACCACTCTCCCCTCCCGAGCACCGTCCGGCGGCTTGTCCACACCCCCAACCCCCCGTCCCCGTTGAGTGCTGGGTATTTGTGGGATGAGGCGCCTCAATCCAACAAATACCCAGCACTCAACGGGGACGGGGGGAGTGTCAGTGGTGGCGGGCAGGATGGGGTCCGTGCAACCGATCTCGCTCTCTCTCGATCAGGCCCGCCGCGTGGCGATCGCGGCCCAAGGCCTCCATCGCCCCCGCGCCGACGGGCCGCGCACCATGCGGCACGTGCAGGCCGTGATCGACCGGCTGGGCCTGTTCCAGATCGACTCGGTGAACGTCCTCGCGCGGGCCCACCTGCTGCCCTTGTTCTCCCGGCTGGGCCCGTACGACACGGGTCTGCTCGACCGCGCCACGGCGTCGGGCAGGTACGCCCTGCGGAGCGGCGGGCGCGCGGCCGAGGATCGCCGGCTCGTCGAGAGCTGGGCGCACGTCGCGGCCTACGTGCCGCCACGCGCCTGGCCGCTCCTGGCCTTCCGGCGCCGGTGGTTCGCGCAGGAGTACGACTGGCGGGAGCTGGACGGCGTCCGGCTGCCCGACGCGCCGCAGGTCCAGGAGGTGCGCAGCCTGGTGGCCGCGGAGGGACCGCTGTCGGCCTCCCAGATCCATGACCGGTTCGTGTCGGAGGGGCGCTCCGTGCGCCACAAACGGGGCACGTGGTGGGACCGGAGCACCGAGAAGCGGGTGGTGGAGCACCTGTTCTTCACGGGCGAGGTGGTCTCGGCGGGGCGGAACGCGCAGTTCGAGCGGCTGTACGACCTGCCGCAGCGCGTGCTGCCGCCGTCGGCCCTCGGGGAGCTGCCCGAGGCGGAGGCGAAGAAGGCCCTGCTCGAGCTCGGCGCGCGAGCGCACGGGATCGGCACCGCGCGCGACCTCAAGGACTACTACCGGCTCAAGGGACCGGTGGCGGACCAGGCCCTGGCCGACCTCGTGGACGACGGGGTGCTGCTGCCCGCCACGGTCCGAGGTGGTTCCGAGCAGTGGTTCCTGCACCGCGACGCCGCCCGCCCGCGGCGGGCCGCGGGCCAGGCGCTGCTCGCGCCGTTCGACCCGCTGGTGTGGGAGCGCAAGCGGCTGGAGCGCCTGTTCGGGATGCGCTACCGGATCGGCATCTACACCCCCGCGGCGCAGCGCGTGGACGGGTACTACGTGCTGCCGTTCCTCGAGGACTCGCAGCTCACCGCACGGGTCGACCTCAAGGCGGACCGCGCGGCCGGGCTGCTGCGTGTGCAGTCGGCGCACGCCGAGGCGTCCCTGACCGAGAACACCCCGGCACGCCTCGCGGCGGAGCTCCGCGAAATGGCGCGGTGGCTCGGGCTCGACGGGGTGACTGTCGAGGCCAAGGGCGCTCTTTCGCCCGCACTGCGAGCGGCGACGTCCATTTCGTGAAACACGCGGCAACTAAACTCGGGGCATGGTCACCGCGGCGATCCTCTTGGCAGCTACGGTCGCGGCCGGGCTCGGGGCGGTGCTGCTCCGGCTGCCTCCCCTCGTGGGATTCCTGGTGGCCGGGTTCGCACTCCACGCGGCGGGTATGGCCGCGCCGAGCTACCTCGAGACCCTGGCCGACCTGGGCGTAACGCTGCTGCTGTTCGGCATCGGGCTCAAGCTCGACGTCAAGACGCTGCTGCGCAAGGACGTGTGGCTGACCACCATGGCGCACCTCGTGATGAGCGTCGCCATCGCCGTCGGATTCCTCGGCCTGCTCGCGGTGATCGGGTTCTCGTTGCTCGACGGCGACGGCCTGGGTGTCCTCGCGCTGCTCGGGCTCGCCCTGTCGTTCTCCTCGACGGTGTTCGTGGTCAAGGTGCTCGACGGCCGCTCCGACCAGTCCGCCCTCTACGGCCGGATCGCCATCGGTGTACTGGTCATGCAGGACCTGATCGCAGTCGTCTTCCTGTCCGTGTCCTCCGACCACCCGCCCGGCCCGTGGGCGTTCGCCCTCGTGCTGCTGATCCCGGGGGCCTGGCTGCTGCGCAAGGTGTGGTCGAAGGTGGGCCACGGCGAGCTGCAGGCGCTGTTTGGCGTGGCCGTCGCACTCGGCCCGGGGTACGCCCTGTTCGACGCCGTCGGGCTCAAGGGCGACCTTGGCGCGCTCGTCATGGGCATGCTCCTGGCCGGCCACCCGGCGGCCACCGAGCTGTCGCGCAACCTGTTCACCGTCAAGGAGCTGCTGCTCGTCGGCTTCTTCGTGTCGATCGGCTTCTCCGGCGAGCTCAGCTGGCAGGCCGCGGCGATCGGGCTGCTCCTGCTGCTGATGCTGCCCCTGCAGGGGATAGTGACGGCGGTGCTCCTGCGCCTGATGCGCCTGCGCAAGCGGACGGCGATCCTCTCGGGCCTCGTGCTGGCCAACTACTCCGAGTTCGGCCTGATCGTCGTGGCGGTCGGCTCCCAGACCGGGCTGCTGGACGAGAAGTGGCTGGTCGTGCTCGCCGTCGCCGTGGCCGCGAGCTTCGTGCTGTCCTCGGCGGTCAACACCCGCGGCAACGAGTACGCGGTTGCGCTCGCCAAGCGCTTCCCGTCCAAGCCCAACGAGTGGCTGCACCGCGAGGAGCGGCTCATCGACGTGTCCGGCGCCGAGGCGCTGGTGCTCGGCATGGGGCGCGTGGGCCGCGGCGCCGTCCGCCAGCTGCGGGAGGACTACGGCATGAACGTCGTGGGGGTCGAGCACGACCCGGCTCGTGTCGCGACCCTGCGTACCGAGGGCTTCACCGTGGTGCAGGCCGACGCCACCGACATCGAGTTCTGGGGCCGAGTGCGCAGCGCCGGCGCCGTCCGGCTCGCGATCCTGGCCATGCCCTTCCACGCGGCCAACCTCATCGCGCTGTCCCAGCTCCGGGCGAGCGGTTTCGAGGGCACGGTCGCCGCCGTCGCGCGGTACGACGACGACGCGGCCGAGCTCGAACGGCACGGCGCCGACGCGGTGTTCCACCTGTACGGCACCGCCGGTCAGGCGCTCGCCGACGAGGCGGCAGAGGCGGCGCTCGGCTACACCGTGGCCGAGGGGATGCGCGACGTGCAAGCGGAACGCCGGGACGCGCAGGCGGAACGTCCGGCGGCATCGGGACCGTTCGCCGACGCGCCGTCGCGGACCCCGACGGAACTCGGCGAGCCTCGCTGACGTTACCCCTGGAGCGAACCTGCCGGTCCGCCGTCGGTCTTTGGGGCCACGTGCCCAGGTTTACGGCCTACGATGGACGACGGCGAAACTTGACCTCGAGCTGGGAGAACCCGCGTGTCCATCCTCGACAAGGTCCTACGCATAGGCGAAGGACGTGTCCTGAAGAAGCTGCATTCCGTGGCTGAGCAGGTGAACCGCTTGGAGCCCAGCTTTGTCGAGCTGAGCGACACCGAGCTGCGTGAGGAGACCGCACGGTTCAGGGAACGGCTGGAGCACGGCGCGACCCTGGACGAGCTGATGCCGGAGGCGTTCGCGGCGATCCGCGAGGCGGCTCACCGCACGCTCGGCCAGCGGCACTTCGACGTCCAGATCATGGGTGGTGCGGCGCTGCACCTCGGCAACATCGCCGAGATGCGCACCGGTGAGGGCAAGACCCTGGTGGCGACGACCGCCGCGTACCTCAACGGGCTGACGGGCGACGGCGTCCACGTCATCACCACCAACGACTACCTGGCCAAGTACCAGGGCGACCTGATGGGCCGTGTCTTCCGGTTCATGGGCATGACGACGGGCGTGATCCTGTCGGGCCAGACACCGGCGCAGCGGCGCGAGATGTACGCCGCCGACATCACGTACGGCACGAACAACGAGTTCGGCTTCGACTACCTGCGCGACAACATGGCCTGGTCCGTCGACGACCTGGTGCAGCGCGGCCACAACTTCGCCATCGTCGACGAGGTGGACTCGATCCTCATCGACGAGGCCCGTACGCCGCTGATCATCTCGGGCCCCGCGGCCGGCGACGCGAACCGCTGGTACAACGAGTTCGCCAAGGTCGTGCGCCGCCTGGTGCCCACCGTGGACTACGAGGTCGACGAGAAGAAGCGCACGGTCGGCGTGCTCGAGCCGGGCATCGCGAAGATCGAGGACTACCTCGGCATCGACAACCTCTACGAGTCGCTCAACACGCCGCTGATCGGGTTCCTGAACAACGCCATCAAGGCGAAGGAGCTGTTCAAGCGCGACAAGGACTACGTCGTGCTGAACGGCGAGGTCATGATCGTCGACGAGCACACGGGCCGTATCCTCGCGGGCCGGCGCTACAACGAGGGCATGCACCAGGCCATCGAGGCCAAGGAGGGGGTGGAGATCAAGGCGGAGAACCAGACGCTCGCCACGATCACCCTCCAGAACTACTTCCGCCTGTACGGCAAGCTCTCCGGGATGACCGGTACTGCCGAGACCGAGGCCGCCGAGTTCCAGGGCACGTACAAGCTCGGCGTCGTGCCGATCCCGACGAACCGGGCGCCGCAGCGCCTTGACCAGCCCGACCTCGTCTACAAGAACGAGGACGGCAAGTTCAACGCCGTCGTGGCCGACATCCTGGAGCGGCACGCCTACGGGCAGCCGGTCCTGGTGGGTACCACCAGCGTCGAGAAGTCGGAGCTGCTGAGCGCCAAGCTGAAGAAGGCCGGCGTGCCGCACAACGTGCTCAACGCGAAGGAGCACGAGCGCGAGGCCGCGGTCGTCGCGATGGCGGGCCGCAAGGGTGCCGTCACGGTCGCCACCAACATGGCCGGCCGCGGTACCGACATCATGCTCGGCGGCAACGCCGAGTACCTCGCGGTGGCCGAGCTCGCCGAGCGGGGCCTCGACCCGGTCGAGACGCCGGAGGAGTACGAGGCGGCCTGGCCCGAGTCGCTCGAGAAGGCGAAGGCGCGCGTCGCGGCGGAGCACGACGAGGTCAAGGAGTCCGGCGGGCTGTACGTGCTCGGCACCGAGCGCCACGAGTCCCGCCGTATCGACAACCAGCTGCGCGGCCGCTCCGGCCGGCAGGGCGACCCGGGCGAGTCCCGGTTCTACCTGTCGATGCAGGACGACCTGATGCGCCTGTTCAACTCGGGTCTCGCCGAGTCGATGATGAACCGCGCCGGGTTCCCGGACGACATGCCGCTGGAGTCCAAGATGGTCACCCGCGGCATCATGTCCGCGCAGGGCCAGGTGGAGGCCCGCAACTTCGAGATCCGCAAGAACGTCCTCAAGTACGACGACGTCCTCTCGCGCCAGCGCAGCGTGATCTACGCCGAGCGCCTGCGCGTGCTCGAGGGCGAGGACCTGCGCGAGCAGGTGCAGCACTTCCTCACGGACACCATCACGGAGTACGTGACCAACGCGACGGCGGACGGCAGCCACCCGGAGCAGTGGGACCTGGACGGCCTGTGGACGGCGCTCAAGGCCGTGTACCCGGTGTCGCTGACGCCCGACGAGGTCGCCGAGGAGGCCGGCGGGATCGACCGGCTCACCGGCGAGATGCTGCTGGACGAGATCCTGTCCGACGCGCGGGTGGCCTACGAGGCCCGCGAGGAAGAGCTCACGTCCCCGGCCATGCGCCAGCTCGAGCGCCGCGTGGTGCTGTCGGTGCTGGACCGCAAGTGGCGCGAGCACCTCTACGAGATGGACTACCTCAAGGAGGGCATCGGGCTGCGCGCCATGGCGCAGCGCGACCCGCTGGTCGAGTACCAGCGCGAGGGCTTCCAGCTCTTCCAGGCGATGACCGACGCCATCAAGGAGGAGTCGGTAGGGTTCCTGTTCAACCTCGAGGTCACGGTCCAGCAGCCCGGCGCGGAGCAGGCCGTCGACGGCGGCTCCGAGCTGCCGGCGGTCGGGCCGGTCCCGCCGCGCGGCCGCCTGGGCACGGGCCAGCCGGACGCCCCGCCGACCGCGCAGATCCCCGCGGTGCAGCCCGCCTCCCTGCCGCGGCAGGGCCAGCCGGGCCAGGCGCCTCCGCCCCGGCAGCGCCGCGCGGCAGGCGCCGCCACCGAGCCGATCCTGCTCGCGAAGGGCCTGGACACGCCTCGGCAGCAGCCGCTGACGTACTCGGCCCCGAACGAGGACGGCACCGGCTCGGCCTTCATGCAGTCGCCCGACGGCGCCCGACGCCGCGCCGCGCTGCACGGCGAGGCGACCGCCGCGACGAGCGACGGCCGCACGTTCCCCGGCACGCCGCGCAACGCGCAGTGCCCGTGCGGCTCGGGCAAGAAGTACAAGGTCTGCCACGGCGTCAACGAAACCTGACCCCCTCCTTCCCCCGGGTCTGTCGAAGTAGAGCGGGTGTCCGAGACTCCCTGGTCACTCCAGGGAGCCTCGGACACCCGCTCTACTTCGACAGACCCCGGGGTGAGACAGGTGAGTCAGTGTGGGAGGCTCCGGGTAGCCTGATCGCATCGTCCGGAACTCCCGTGTGGACCTGCGCCGGACCGGACCGTTCCCCCCAACGAAAGCAGGATCGCCGTGCCTGTCCACGTCCCCGAGCCCGCACGCGGGCTGCGCGTAGCCCTGCTCGGCTGTGGCGTCGTGGGCACGGAGGTGGCCCGGATGCTCCTGGAGCAGGGCGCGGACCTCGCCGCCCGGGTCGGCGCCCCGCTGGAGCTCGCCGGGATAGCGGTCCGCGACGCGGACCGGCCCCGCGACCCGGCGGTCCCGCGCGACCTCCTGACCGAGGACGCGGAGTCGCTCGTGGACGGCGCGGACATCGTCGTCGAGGTGATGGGCGGCATCGAGCCCGCGCGCGGGCTGCTGCTGCGCGCCATCGAGGGCGGGGCGGCAGTGGTGACGGCCAACAAGGAGCTGCTGGCCGCCGACGGCCCCACGCTCTACAAGGCCGCCGACTCCGCGGGGGTCGACATCTACTACGAGGCCGCCGTCGCGGGCGCCATCCCGATCGTGCGTCCCGTGCGGGAGTCCCTGGCGGGCGACCACGTGCGCCGCGTCCTGGGCATCGTCAACGGCACCACGAACTACGTGCTGGACCAGATGGCCACGAGCGGCCTCGACCTCGAAGAGGCGGTCAAGCAGGCGCAGGAGCTCGGCTACGCGGAGGCGGACCCGACTGCCGACGTCGAGGGGTACGACGCCGCCGCGAAGGCCGCGATCCTCGCCAGCCTCGCCTTCCACACCCGCGTCTCGGCGGACGACGTCGCCCGTGAGGGCATCACGGGCATCACGTCCGACGACGTCGCCTGGGCGGCCCGGACCGGCCACGCCGTGAAGCTGCTGGCCATCGCCGAGCAGACCGGCGAGGGCGTCTCCGTGCGGGTGCACCCGGCGCTGGTGCCGCTCGAGCACCCGCTGGCGGGTGTGAAGGGCGCGTTCAACGCGATCTTCGTCGAGGCCGACGCCGCGGGCCCACTCATGTTCTACGGCCAGGGCGCCGGCGGCCGGCCCACGGCGTCGGCGGTCCTGGGCGACGTCGTCGCGGCGGCGCGCCACCGCGTGCTCGGCGGCAAGGGCCCGCAGGAGTCGACCTACGCGGCCCGCCCCCTGCTGCCTGCCGACGCCGCGGTGACCCGCTACCAGGTCCGCCTGCTCGTCGCCGACCTGCCGGGCGTGCTCGCCCAGGTCGCCGGCGTGGTGGGCGACCACGGCGTCTCGATCGACACCGTGCGCCAGACCGGCCCCTCCGAGGGCACGGCCGAGCTGCTCCTGACCACCCACGGCGCCCGCGAGGCGTCGCTGGCCGCCACCATCGCTGCCGTGCGCAAGCTCGAGCCGGTCCGCGAGATCACGTCCGTCCTGAGAGTCGAAGGCTGAACCGTGCCCGTACTGCCTGCTGAACCGAACCTCCCGTCCGCAACCCCCGGCGCGGCCCCCACCTCGCGCCTGTGGCGCGGCGTGATCGCGGAGTACGCCGACCGCCTGCCCGCCCACGTGCAGCAGAAGATCGTGACGCTGGGCGAGGGCGGCACGCCGCTGGTCCCGGCCCCGGCGCTGTCCGAGCGCACGGGCGCCGACGTCTACGTCAAGGTCGAGGGCATGAACCCGACCGGCTCGTTCAAGGACCGCGGGATGACCACCGCCATCTCGGCAGCCGCGGGGCGCGGCGCCCGGGTCGTGGTGTGCGCGTCGACGGGTAACACGTCGGCGTCGGCCGCCGCGTACGCGACGCGCGCGGGCATGGTCTGCGCGGTGCTCGTGCCGGACGGCAAGATCGCCATGGGCAAGCTCAGCCAGGCGGTGGCGCACGGCGCGCGCCTGCTGCAGGTGGACGGCAACTTCGACGACTGCCTCGTCGCGGCCCGCAAGCTCGCGGACACCCACCCGGTGGAGCTCGTGAACTCGGTGAACCCGGACCGCATCGAGGGCCAGAAGACCGCAGCGTTCGAGATCGTGGACGCGCTGGGCGACGCCCCGGACATCCACCTGCTGCCCGTCGGCAACGCCGGCAACATCACCGCGTACTGGAAGGGCTTCCGGGAGTACGCCGACGCCGGGGTGGCGAGCCGGACCCCCGCGATGTGGGGCTTCCAGGCCGCAGGCGCCGCCCCGATCGTGAAGGGACACCCGATCGACGAGCCGGACACCATCGCCACCGCGATCCGGATCGGCAACCCCGCCTCGTGGGAGCTCGCCGAGGAGGCCAGGGACGCGTCCGGCGGCGTCATCGAGGCCGTGACGGACGAGCAGATCCTCGCCGCGCACCGGATCCTCTCGGCCGAGGTGGGCGTGTTCGTCGAGCCGGCCTCCGCGGCCGGCGTCGCGGGCCTCCTGGCGCGCCACGAGCGCGGCCTGGTGCCCGCCGGCGCGCGCATCACCATCACGGTGACCGGCCATGGGCTCAAGGACCCGAGCTGGGCGCTCCGGACGCCCGACGGCGGCGACGTGGAGCCCGTGCGGGTGTCCGCCGACGTCGTGTCGATCGCCGACGCTCTCTCACTCTGATGCAGCTCGGCGCCGACCACGTGCGGGTCAGGGTGCCCGCCACGAGCGCGAACCTGGGCCCGGGGTTCGACTCCCTCGGCCTCGCCCTCGCCCTGTACGACGAGGTCGAGGTACGCCTCGTGGCGGCCGACGAGGTGGTGGTCGAGGTCGAGGGTGAGGGCGCCGGGGAGGTCTCCCTCGGCGAGGACCACCTGGTCGTCCGGGCGCTGCGGCGCACCATGGACCTGGCCGGCGCCGTGCCCACCGGCATCCACATGACGTGCCACAACGTGATCCCGCACGGCCGGGGGCTGGGGTCGTCGTCGGCCGCGGTGGTGGCCGGGATCGTCGCCGCGCGCGCCCTGCTGGCCGAGCCGCGCGCCGTCGACGCCGCCACGGTGCTGGCGCTGGCCACCGAGTTCGAGGGCCACCCCGACAACGCGGCGCCTGCCATCCAGGGCGGCGCCACCGTTGCCTGGACCACCGACGACGGCCCGCGCGCCGTCGGCCTGGACGTCGACCCGTCGATCGAGGCCACGGTGCTGGTCCCGGACGCCCGGCTGGCGACCGCCCGGGCGCGGGCCGCGCTGCCCGCGCGGGTGTCGCACGCCGACGCCGCGTTCACCGCGGGCCGGGCGGCGCTGCTCGTGGAGGCGCTGGCCCGCCGTCCGGAGCTGCTGTTCGACGCCACGGAGGACCGCCTGCACCAGTCCTACCGCGCGGCCGTCCTGGGGGCCTCCAGCGAGCTCCTGCGGGCCCTGCGGGACGCGGGCGTGCCCGCCACCATCTCCGGTGCCGGGCCGACGGTCCTGGTGCTCGCCGGGCCGGAGCACCGGGCCCGTCGCGACGCCGTCCTGGCGGACCTCGTGGACGAGACGGCGGGCTGGCGACGGCTGAGCCCGGGGATCGACCTGACCGGTGCACGCGCCAGGAGGATTACCGGAAACACTGGTGCGCTATCGTCCGGCTCGTCAGGTGCAACCGGGAGTCATGTCGTACCAGGATCGCCAGCAGTACGGGGTGGTAGTATGCAGTGAACCTTCGGGATCGCACGTCCTGAGCCATGGTGGCGGGAACTCGGATTCAACATCGGTTCCTCACCGCCTGATCCGGCAGAGAGTTCTTGAACCAGTAGAGCCTCAGCTGCTCAGCCGTGCCCGTTGCAGGCCGTGACCAACGGCCACCGCATCTCGCGAGAAGGCAGACAACGCCCCCGTCAGCCGTCGTCGTACCACTGATGCGAGGTTTTCCGCGCTCCGGCCATTCAGCGCCGGGCGCCCAACATCCCGCGGCCCGCGATCACGCGACCAGCCGCAGTTCGAGGGGGAAGGGTCCTTCGTGACAGACACCACCGAAAACGCTCAGTCAACCGCTGGCCGCACGGCCGGGACCGGAGCGCTGAGCAGCATGCGCCTCGCCGAGCTCCAGGCACTGGCCGGAGACCTGGGCGTGAAGGGCACCTCCAGGATGCGCAAGAGCGACCTCGTGGACACCATCCGCGAGAAGACGGGCGGCGCGACGAAGCGTCCGAGCCGTGCAGCTTCCACCGCGGAGCAGCCCACCAGCAACGCGGAGCAGCCCACCAACAACGAAAAGCCCGCCCGCGCCGAGGCGCCGGTCGCAGCCGCCGAGGTCACCACCTCGGGCGTGCGCGCCGACGCGAGCCCGGACGCCGAGAAGGCCGCTCGCCTGGCACAGCTCGCGGACGCCGTAGCGGCCCCGCGCGAGCAGGGTGGACGCCGTGCGGGCCGTGGCCAGGGCGCTCCCGAGGGGAACGCCGAGGACAAGGGCCGCAACGGCCAGTCCAGCAACGGCCGGCAGAACGCCCGGAGCAACGAGCGAGCGAGCGAGCGCGGCGCCGAGCGGACCGCAGACCGGAACGAGCGCGGCACCACCCGCACCGCCGAGCGGACCAACGATCGCGCGAGCGACCGCACGACCGACCGCACCACGGACCTGGACGACGACCGCAACTCGCGCCGCCGCCGGGGTCGCGACCGGGGCCGGGACCGCAAGCGCGGCCGCGGCCGCCAGGGACCGGACGTCGCGGGTCTCGAGAACGTCGAGGTGCGCGAGGACGACGTGCTGCTGCCCGTCGCTGGCATCCTCGACATCCTCGACAACTACGCGTTCGTGCGGACCTCGGGCTACCTGCCCGGCAACAACGACGTCTACGTGTCGCTGAACCAGGTCAAGAAGGCCGGCCTGCGCCGCGGCGACGCCGTCGTCGGGGCCGTGCGCCAGCCGCGCGACGGCGAGGAGCCGCCGCAGCAGCCCGCCGCCAAGAACGCCCGCGTGAACAAGTTCAACGCCCTGGTGCGCCTGGACTCCGTGAACGGCATGACGCCGGACGAGGCGCTCGAGCGCCCCGAGTTCACCAAGCTGACGCCGCTCTACCCGCAGGAGCGTCTGCGCCTGGAGAACCCCGAGGCGACCAAGCTCACGCCGCGCGTGATCGACATCGTCGCGCCGATCGGCAAGGGCCAGCGTGGCCTCATCGTCGCGCCGCCCAAGGCCGGCAAGACGCTGATGATGCAGCAGATCGCCAACGCGATCACCGCCAACAACCCTGAGGTCCACCTCATGGTCGTGCTGGTGGACGAGCGTCCTGAGGAGGTCACCGACTTCGAGCGCTCGGTCAAGGGTGAGGTCATCTCCTCGACGTTCGACCGGCACGCCTCGGACCACACGCTGGTCGCCGAGCTCGCCATCGAGCGGGCCAAGCGTCTCGTGGAGCTGGGCCAGGACGTCGTGGTGCTGCTCGACGGCATCACCCGTCTTTCGCGCGCCTACAACCTGGCCGCCCCGGCGTCGGGCCGCATCCTGTCCGGTGGTGTGGACGCCGCGGCGCTCTACCCGCCCAAGAAGTTCTTCGGCGCGGCCCGCAACATCGAGGACGGCGGCTCGCTGACCATCCTGGCGACCGCGCTGGTCGAGACCGGCTCGAAGATGGACGAGGTGATCTTCGAGGAGTTCAAGGGCACCGGCAACATGGAGCTACGGCTCTCGCGGTCCTTGGCCGAGAAGCGTATCTTCCCGGCGATCGACGTCAACGGCTCGAGCACCCGGCGCGAGGAGATCCTCATGTCGAAGGACGAGCTCGCCATCGTCTACAAGCTGCGCCGCGTCATGGGCGCGCTCGACCAGACGCAGGCCGCCGAGCTCCTGCTCGGCCAGCTCCGGAAGACCAAGACCAACGTCGAGTTCCTGCTGCACGTGCAGAAGACGACGCCGGGCGGTCTGACGGAGGACGAGAACGTCGGCGAGACCGTCTGAGCCTCCGGCTCGGAAGCCGCACCGACCCACGTCACACCAGTCTCCCTCGCCCGCACGGGCGAGGTAGTGGCAGAATGATTGGCTGGCTCGCTGGTTCACGTCCCTGCTCTTCCGCAGGACGACCCAGCGGCATCACACCAAGGAGCAACATGAGGGCTGGAATCCACCCCGAGTACGTCGTCACCCAGGTCACCTGCACCTGCGGTAACACGTTCACGACGCGCAGCACCGAGACGTCCGGCAAGATCAGCGCCGACGTCTGCAGCGCCTGCCACCCGTTCTACACGGGCAAGCAGAAGATCATGGACACCGGTGGCCGCGTGGCCCGGTTCCAGGCGCGCTACGGCAAGAAGACCGCCGACAAGTAGCGACTTCGCAGCGCCGGTGGTCCGGCCCGACAACCTCTCCAGGGGCAGTCGGGCGCGGACCACCGGCGCTGTCGTTTCCCCACCAGCTTCCATCCCTTCGTTGAGTGCTGGGTATTTGTCGTCCTGGCACCGCTGAGACGACAAATACCCAGCACTCAACGGCTGCCGTAGCTAGGAGAACTGTGACCGAGTCAGCGTTTGCCGGGGTCGGGCCCTTGATCAGCGAGCACGCCGAGATCGAGTCGGCCCTCGCCGACCCCGCGGTGCACGCCGATCCCGGCCGCGCCCGCACGCTCGGGCGGCGGTACGCGGAGCTCAACCAGGTGGTGGGCGCCTATCGCGCGTGGGAGCAGGCGCACGACGATGCCGAGGCAGCGGCCGAGCTGGCCGCCGACGACGCGTCGTTCGCCGAGGAGCTGCCGAGCCTCAGGGAGGCCGAGGCGGCGGCGGAGGAGAAGCTGCGCCGCGTGCTGGTTCCCCGCGACCCCGACGACGGCCGCGACGTCATCCTCGAGATCAAGGCCGGTGAGGGCGGCGAGGAGTCGGCGCTGTTCGCCGGCGACCTGCTGCGCATGTACCTCCGCTACGCGGAGCAGCGCGGCTGGTCCACGCAGCTCCTGGAGTCCACCGCGTCCGACCTCGGCGGGTACAAGGACGTGCAGGTCGCCATCAAGGCGAAGAACGTCCAGGGGCCCGAGGACGGCGTCTGGCACAGCCTCAAGTACGAGGGCGGCGTGCACCGCGTGCAGCGGGTGCCGGTCACGGAGTCGCAGGGCCGCATCCACACGTCGGCGGCCGGCGTGCTCGTGTTCCCCGAGGTCGACGACCCGGGGGAGCTCGAGATCGACCAGAACGACCTGCGCATCGACGTCTACCGGTCGTCCGGGCCGGGCGGCCAGTCCGTCAACACCACGGACTCGGCGGTGCGCATCACCCACCTGCCCACGGGCATCGTCGTCTCGATGCAGAACGAGAAGTCGCAGCTGCAGAACCGCGAGCAGGCGATGCGCGTGCTCCGCGCCCGCCTCCTGGCGGCGCAGGCGGAGGCTGCGGCGGCCGAGTCCGCCGAGCTGCGCCGCTCGCAGGTGCGCACGGTCGACCGCTCCGAGCGGATCCGGACGTACAACTTCCCCGAGAACCGGATAGCCGACCACCGCACCGGGTTCAAGGCGTACAACCTCGACCAGGTGCTGGACGGCGACCTGGGCCCCGTGGTGCGTTCGGCGATCGACGCCGACGAGGCGGCGCGGCTCGCGGCGGCTTCCGGTGCCTGACGCCCCGGTCCGAGCGGTCCAGCGGGACGTATTGCAGCCGGTATTGCCTGCCGGGGCGGATGAGCGGCAGGCTGGGCTAGTGGTCGGAGAAGCGCGGTGAGTACACAGCTGTTGAAGTGGGCCCATGAGGAGCTGGCTGACGCCGGGGTGGCGTCGCCTCAGGCCGATGCCGAGGCGCTGCTCGCGCACGCCCTCGGGGTGGACCGCGGCGAGGTGCGGCGGCTGGCCGTCCTCGGCCGCGAGGTGCCCGACGACGCCGCGCGCGCCTTCGAGGGCCTCATCGCCCGGCGGGCGGCGCGCGAGCCGCTGCAGCACCTGACCGGCGTCGCCGCGTTCCGGCACCTCGAGCTGGCGGTAGGCCCCGGGGTCTTCGTGCCCCGGCCGGAGACCGAGGAGGTGGCGCAGGTGGCCATCGACGAGGCGGCCAAAGTCATCGCCGAGCGGGACGGCGCGGGCGCCGTCGTCGTCGACCTGTGCACCGGGTCCGGCGCCATCGCGCTGGCCGTGGCCACCGAGGTGCCCGGCGCGCGGGTGCACGCCGTCGAGCTGGACAAGGACGCGCACGCCTGGGCCGAGCGCAACGTCGACGCCCTGAGCGCCGTCGCCGCGGGCCTCGACCCCGGCGCCACGCCCCAGGACCAGGACCCGCCCCAGCGGATAGTGCGCCTCGTCAAGGGCGACGCCCGCACTGCGCTGTACGGGATCGACGGGATGGCCGACGTCGTCGTGTCGAACCCGCCGTACGTGCCGTCCGACGCCGTGCCCATGGACCCGGAGGTCGCCGAGCACGACCCTGCCGTCGCCCTGTACGGGCTGGGTCCCGACGGGCTCGAGGTGCCGCGCGGCATCACCGACGCCGCGGCACGCCTGCTGCGGCCCGGCGGGCTCTATGTCATGGAGCACGCCGAGGTCCAGGCCGAGGCGGCCCGGGAGATGGTCGCCGCGGCCCGCGATGCCGACGGGCGGCCGGTGTTCGGGGAGCCCGAGACCCGCAAGGACCTGACGGGCCGGCCCCGCATGGTCGTCGCGCGCCGCCTGGGAACAGAGCGCAGCGCAGGGTGAGGGCCGAGCTTGCGAGGCACTCGCCCGGAGCGGAGCGCCGGTCCCAGGCGACGAAGGCATCGCCTCGGGCCCGGATCGTGAAAGACTGGTCCGCGTGAGTGTGCCTGTGCAGCCCGTGCTCGACGCCACCGACCCGCAGACCTGGGGCCCCGCGATCGACGAGGCAGTGAACGCGATCTCCCGTGGTGGCCTCGTCGTCCTGCCCACCGACACCGTGTACGGCATCGGCGCCGACGCGTTCGACGAGGAAGCCGTGGCCGCCCTGCTGGCGGCCAAGGGCCGCGGCCGGCAGATGCCGCCGCCGGTCCTGGTGGGGGAGGTCGCGACCCTCGACGGCCTGGCCACCGACGTGCCCGACGACGCCCGCCGGCTCGTCGAGGCCTTCTGGCCCGGCGGCTTCACCGTCATCCTGCGCGCGCAGCCGTCGCTGCAGTGGGACCTCGGCGACACGGGAGGCACGGTAGCCCTGCGCATGCCGGACCACCCCGCGGCGCTCGCCCTGCTCAAGCGCACCGGCCCGCTGGCCGTGTCCAGCGCCAACAAGTCGGGCAGCCCGGCCGCGCAGGACGTCGCGGACGCCGAACGCCAGCTCGGCGACTCGGTGTCCGTCTACCTCGACGGGGGGCAGGCGCCGGGCGGCGTCGCCTCCACGATCGTGGACGCCACGGGCCCGACCCTGCGGATAGTCCGCGAGGGCGCGGTGACGCTCGAGGCGCTGCGCGAGGTGACCGACGTCGAAGGTCCCCAGGTGGCCCCCGAGGACGACCCGAGCGAGCCCCCGGCCGGTGCCCCGGAGGACGACGAGTGAGGGTGTACCTGCTCCTTATGCTCGTGGCCGCCGCGGTCACGTTCCTCACCACGCCCTTTGCCCGCTGGGTGGCGCTCAAGTCCTCGGCCATCTCGGCAGTGCGGTCCCGCGACGTCCACCTGGTGCCGACGCCCCGCCTGGGCGGGCTCGCCATGCTCATCGGGATCGTCGTCGCGGTGCTCCTGGCCTCGCAGATGCCGTTCCTGTCGGGGGTCTTCGTGGACCGCCAGGCATGGGGGATCGTCGGCGGCGCCGCGATCGTGTGCGCGCTGGGCTGGGCCGACGACAAGTGGGACCTCGACTGGGTCACCAAGCTCGCGGGCCAGGTGCTGGCCGCCGGCTTCATGGCGCTGCAGGGCGTCCAGCTCATCACGATGCCGATCGGCGGGCTGACCATCACGTCGTCGCGCACGTCGCTCGTGGTGACGGTCCTGGTGGTCGTGATCGCGATGAACGCGGTGAACTTCGTCGACGGGCTCGACGGGCTGGCCGCGGGCATCATCGCCATCGGCGGTTCCGCGTTCTTCCTGTACACGTACGGGCTCACCCAGCAGGCGTCGCCTGACGACTACGCGAGCCTCGCGTCGCTGATGCTCGCCGTGATGGTGGGCGTGTGCATCGGGTTCCTGCCGCACAACTTCCACCCGGCGAGCATCTTCATGGGCGACGCCGGCTCCATGCTGATCGGCCTCGTCATGGCCGGCGCGGCGATCACCGTGACGGGCAACGTCCAGCCGGACGTCATGACCGGCGCGCAGGCCCTGCCCGCGTTCATCCCGCTGCTGCTCCCGGTCGCGGTGCTCATGCTGCCGCTGCTCGACATGGGCCTGGCCGTGATCCGGCGCCTGGCCGCCGGCAAGTCGCCCATGGCGCCCGACCGCATGCACCTGCACCACCGCATGCTGGCCCTGGGCCACTCCCACCGCCGCGCCGTGGTCATCCTGTACGTGTGGACTGCCGTCTTCGCGTTCAGCGCCGCCGCGCTGATCCAGTGGGAGTGGGAGATCGTGCTGGTCTGGACCACCGTGTTCGTCGTGCTCGCGCTGCTCGCGACCCTCGGCCCGCTGCGTCACCGCGGCCGGTTCCTGGACGACGACGTCGCGCTCTCCGGCCAGGTGCCGAAGGTCCCGGCAGCGGTCGGAGCCCCGACCGCCGTCCCGCAGCCCGCCGCGGCAGCGCAGAGCGCCCCGGCGCCGAGTACCCCGGCGCCGAGCGCGTCGACGTCGAGCACACCGAAGCGGAGCACCCCGGCGCCGAGCGCGCCGGCGCCGAGCACCTCGGCGCAGAGCGCGACCTCGCGGGGTACCGTCCCGCAGCCCGCCGCTCGCCGGAGCGCCGCCCCCAAGACCAAGGAGACCGTCGAATGACCGAGCAGAATCCCGTCGTCCCGAAGTCCGACGGCGACGCCAGCGCCGCCGAGCGCGCGGTGCTGCGCTCCGCCGCCCGGGACGGCCTGATCCTGGTCGCGGGCCTGGCGGTCCTGGGCTCGGTCGTCGGCTTCCTGGTCGGGGGCCTGCCGGGCCTGGTGATCGCCCTGATCGGCGCCGGGGTCGTGGCCGTGTTCTGCGGCACCACCGTGTGGTCGATGTGGGCCACCGTGGGCAAGCCGCTGCCGACGCTCGCGGCGGTGGTCATGGGGAGCTGGATCGCCAAGGTGGTCGTCCTGATCGCGGTGCTGACGGTGCTCAAGGGCACCGTGGACGAGTGGCTGACCCCCGGCGTCCGCGGGGTGGTGCTCGGAGTCGTGGCGATCGGCGCGATCGGCACGGCCCTGCTCGACTACCGGGCGGTGCGCAACGGCCGCGTCCCCTACGTGGGCGACTGAATCGCGCGCGGCGATTGCGCAATACGTCACAAGGCGCCGTGCCAGGCCGTTCTTCGGTCGGATCAGGGCAAAAGATAGGTTAGGCTACGACTGAATCCATGACGGCCAGGCCCGATGGTGCGCCCGTACCGCCCCCTCCGGCGGTGTGCGTACCCGGGCCTCAGACCACCTGGGAGTCATCCTGTCCACGCTTGTGAACTCCGTAGTTCTTGCTGCCGCTACTGGTGGCGAGGGCGAGGGCGGCTTCCATGCGCCGTCGATCGCGGACTTCTACCCCCCGGCGGTTCTGTTCGAAGGTACGGCGTTCGAGCTCAACCGTCTCATGCTGGTTCGCCTGATCGCAGCGCTCGCCCTGCTCCTGGTGTTCGTCATCGCGGCGCGCCGGGCACGTGTCGTGCCGGGCCGGTTCCAGGCGGCCATCGAGTACGTCCTCGACTTCTGCCGCAACTCGCTGGTGTACGAGGTCCTCGGTGAGGAGCGCGGGCGCAAGTACGTGCCCATGATCACCACGATCTTCTGCGCGATCCTCTTCTTCAACCTCACGGGTGTGATCCCGGGGCTCAACATCGCCAGCACCGGCCTGATCGGCCTGCCGATAGTCTTCGCGGCCTGGGTGTACGTCACCTATCTCGCCGCCGGTTTCAGGGAGCACGGCTTCGGGGGATTCCTCAAGACCAGCCTCTTCCCGCCGGGCGTGCCCGCGCCGCTGTACGTGCTGCTCACCCCGGTCGAGTTCCTCCAGGTCTTCGTGATCCGGCCCGTGACTCTCGTGATCCGGTTGCTCGCGAACATGATCGCGGGGCACCTCATGCTCGCCCTGTCCTTCGCCGCGACGAACTTCCTGCTCCTCGAGGCAGCGGGCGGCATGAAGCTGTTCGGCGTCGTCACCTTCGCCGGCGGGTTCGCCGTCACGCTCCTGGAGATCTTCGTCGGCGTGCTGCAGGCCTACGTCTTCGCGATCCTCACCGCCCTGTACATCAACATGTCCGTCGAGTCGGAGCACTGACCGCCGGACCGACCCCGGCGGCGCGGCACCGCGCTCGCCTCCCATCTGCTTGATTCTGAACAGTCAGAGATGAGACGCCCGGCCCGCACCGGACGGGCGCCCAACGGAAGGAAATCCAGTGGACGCAACCACCCTCGCCGAAGTTACCGGCAGCCTCTCGACCGTCGGTTACGGCCTGGCCGCCATCGGCCCGGGCATCGGCCTCGGTATTCTCTTCGGCAAGACGATCGAGGGCATCGCGCGCCAGCCCGAGATGGCCGGCCAGCTGCGCACCACGATGTTCACGGGCCTCGCGTTCATCGAGGTGCTCGCGCTGCTTGGTCTTGTCACGCCGTTCTTCCTGTCGTGATCATGGGTCATCCGATGACGACCCTCAACGGCACCCTCCTTGCGGCGGAGGAGGCACAGAACCCGCTGCTCCCGGAGACCTACGACATCGTCTGGTCGCTGGTGGTGACGGTGATCATCGCCGTCGCCTTCACGAAGTACGTCCTGCCGAGGTTCCAGGCGGTGTTCGACGAGCGTGCGGCCAAGATCGAGGGCGGCATCGCCAAGGCGGCCGAGGTGCAGGCGCAGGCGGACAGGGCGGTCGAGGAGCAGCAGGCGCTGCTCGCCGAGGCCCGCGCGCACGCCTCCCAGGTCCGTGAGGAGGCGCGTGCCGAGGGCACCGCCATCGTCAGGGAGCTCCGGGCCAAGGCGACCGAGGAGGCGGAGCGCGTCACCGAGACGGCCCGTCGCCAGATCGAGGCCGACCGCCAGGCCGCGTCCGTGTCCCTGCGCGCCGAGGTCGGCGCACTCGCGACGGACCTGGCGTCGAAGATCGTCGGCGAGTCCCTCGAGGACTCGGCCCGGCAGTCGCGCGTCGTGGACCGCTTCCTCGACGAGCTCGAGGCGAGCGAGGCTGCGGCGAGCAACCAGGCCGTGGCAACTACCCAGGAGGCGTGATGCGGGGATCGAGCGGGGCATCGCTGACAGCGGCGCAGGAGCGCTTCGAGCCGGTGCTGCGTGCCGCGGGTGCGGACGCACTGACGCTGGGTGAGCAGCTGCTCACCCTGGTGTCGGCGCTGGACGAATCCGCCGCGCTGCGCCGCTCGCTCGCCGACCCCTCGCGCGAGGGCGAGGCCAAGGCCGGCCTGGTGGCCGGCCTGCTGAGCGGCTTCGACGAGCGCGTGGTCGACCTGGTGTCCGGTCTCGTCCGGTCCCGCTGGGCGAGCGACTCCGACCTGACCGACGCCGTCGAGCGGCTCGGCCTGGACGCCGTCCTGGCGTCCGCCGAGGCGCGTGGCGCGCTCGAGACTGTGGAGGACGAGCTGTTCCGGGTCACGCGGGCGCTCGTCGGCCAGCGGGACGCCAAGCTGGTCCTCTCGGATGCCACGACGGCCCCCGAGCGCCGGGTGGCGCTCGTGGATGCGCTGGTCGGCGGCAAGGTCGACACCGTGACCCAGAACCTGGCCCAGCGTGCGACGTCGTCGCTGCGCGGCCGGCGTTTCGTGCAGACGCTCGGCTGGTTCGGCGAGATCGCGGCGGAGCGTCGCAAGCGCCTCGTTGCCGCCGTGACGAGCGCGACGGTGCTCACCCGCGAGCAGGAGCAGCGCCTCAGTGAGGTGCTCGAGCGCTCGTACGGCAGGCCCGTGCAGCTCAACGTCACCGTGGACCCCGCCATCGTCGGGGGCATGCGAATCCAGGTCGGCGCGGACGTCGTCGACTCCACCGTCCTGTCGCGCCTTGCTGACGCTCAGCGTCGTCTGGCCGGCTGAAAACGTGAACAAGAACCTTCCGCCGCGGCTTTGCGCGGCCACGACAGGAGAAGAGCATGGCTGAGCTGACGATCCGGCCGGACGAGGTCCGGGCCGCACTGGACAGCTTCGTGAAGGCCTACGAGCCCAAGGAAGCAGTCGCCGAGGAGGTGGGCCGCGTCGCGTACGCCGCGGACGGCATCGCCCGCGTCGAGGGCCTCCCGGGCGTGATGGCGAACGAGCTGCTGCGCTTCGAGGACGGCACGCTCGGCCTCGCGCAGAACCTCGACGTCCGCGAGATCGGTGTGGTCGTCCTGGGCGAGTTCATCGGCATCGAGGAGGGCCAGGAGGTCCGCCGCACCGGCGAGGTGCTCTCGGTCGCCGTGGGCGAGGGCTACCTCGGCCGCGTGGTCGACCCGCTGGGCAACCCCATCGACGGCCTCGGCTCCATCGAGACCGAGGCGACCCGTGCCCTCGAGCTGCAGGCGCCCGGCGTCATGCAGCGCAAGTCGGTGCACCAGCCGCTGCAGACCGGCATCAAGGCCATCGACTCGATGATCCCGATCGGCCGTGGTCAGCGTCAGCTGATCATCGGCGACCGCCAGACCGGTAAGACGGCGATCGCGGTCGACACGATCATCAATCAGAAGGCGAACTGGGAGACCGGCGACCCGGACCAGCAGGTGCGCTGCATCTACGTCGCGATCGGCCAGAAGGGCTCGACCATCGCCGCGGTGCGTGGCGCCCTCGAGGAGGCCGGCGCGCTCGAGTACACGACCATCGTCGCGGCTCCGGCGTCCGACCCGGCGGGCTTCAAGTACCTCGCCCCGTACACCGGCTCGGCCATCGGCCAGCACTGGATGTACCAGGGCAAGCACGTCCTGATCATCTTCGACGACCTGTCGAAGCAGGCCGAGGCCTACCGCGCGGTGTCGCTGCTGCTGCGCCGCCCGCCGGGCCGCGAGGCCTACCCGGGTGACGTCTTCTACCTGCACTCCCGTCTGCTCGAGCGTTGTGCGAAGCTCTCGGACGAGCTGGGCGCGGGCTCGATGACCGGCCTGCCGATCATCGAGACCAAGGCGAACGACGTCTCGGCGTACATCCCGACGAACGTCATCTCCATCACGGACGGGCAGATCTTCCTGCAGTCCGACCTGTTCAACGCCGACCAGCGTCCCGCCGTGGACGTCGGTATCTCCGTCTCCCGAGTCGGTGGTGACGCGCAGATCAAGGCGATGAAGAAGGTCTCCGGCACGCTGAAGCTGGAGCTGGCGCAGTTCCGCTCGCTCGAGGCGTTCGCGATGTTCGCGTCCGACCTCGACGCGGCGTCCCGCGCGCAGCTGCAGCGCGGCGCCGTCCTGACGGAGCTGCTCAAGCAGCCCCAGTACTCGCCGTACGCGGTCGAGGACCAGGTCGCGTCGGTGTGGGCCGGTACCAAGGGCAAGCTCGACGACGTCGCGGTCGAGGACGTCAAGCGGTTCGAGTCCGAGCTGCTGGACCACCTGCGCCGCAAGACGGACGTCCTGGAGACCATCCTCTCGTCCGGCAAGCTGGAGTCCGACACGGAGGAGGCGCTGAGCGCCGCCGTCGACGATTTCCGGGCCGGTTTCCAGAAGGGCGACGGCACCCCGCTCGTCGGTGGCGAGGTCGAGGGCGGCCCCGTCGACGTCGAGCAGGCGCAGATCGTCGTCAAGAAGAAGGCCTGACCCGTGGCCGGTGGAGCTCAGCGCGTCTACAAGGCGCGGATCAAGTCGACGCAGTCGCTGAAGAAGATCTTCCGCGCGCGTGAGCTGATCGCCGCGTCCCGCATCGGCAAGGCTCGTGCGGCGGCAGCGGCGGCGGCACCGTACGCGCAGGCGATCACCCGCGCGGTGTCGGCCGTCGCGTCGCACACGGACATCGACCACCCGCTCACGCAGGAGGAGGGTGGCAACCGCGCCGCGGTGCTCGTGGTCTCCTCCGACGCGGGCATGGCCGGTTCGTACCCGATGGCGATCGTCCGCGAGGCCGAGCGGCTCGTCGGGCAGCTCACGGCCGAGGGCAAGGAGGTCGTGCTCTACGTGGCCGGCCGCCGCGCCATCGCGTACTACACGTTCCGCGGACGGGACATCGCCAAGAGCTGGTCGTACGGTTCGGAGAAGCCGACGCCCGAGGCGGCCCGGGACATCGCCGAGACGCTGCTCGAGGTCTTCCTCGCGGAGGAGCCCGACGGCGGCGTCAGCGAGCTGCACGTGGTCTCGACGCTGTTCGTCAACATGGTCACGCAGCGCGCCCACGTGGTGCGCATGCTGCCGCTCGAGGTGGTCGAGGGCGTGACCGAGGCCGCGGAGCACGAGGTCCTGCCGCTCTACGACTTCGAGCCGTCGCCCGAGGCCGTGCTGGACGAGCTGCTCCCGCGCTACATCGAGCAGCGCATCTACGCGATGCTGCTCGACGCCGCCGCGTCGGAGCTGGCCGCCCGCCAGCGCGCCATGCACACGGCGACGGACAACGCCGAGGACCTGATCCGCAACTACACCCGACTGGCCAACCAGGCACGTCAGGCCGACATCACCCAGGAGATCAGCGAGATCGTCTCCGGTGCTGACGCCCTGGCGTCCTGAACAGACCGAAAAGACTCCCCGCCGGAGGACCCTCCGGCCCACCGAAGCGAGGCAAGTATGACCGCCACCACCGTGGAATCCACGGTCGAGCACACGAGCGGCCCCGGCATCGGCCGGGTCGCCCGGGTGATCGGCCCCGTCGTGGACATCGAGTTCCCTGACGACGCGATCCCCGAGATCTACAACGCGCTCACCGTCGAGATCGACCTGTCCGGCAAGGGCGCGAGCGAGAGCAAGACGACCCTCACGCTCGAGGTCGAGCAGCACCTGGGCGACTCCCTGGTGCGCGCCATCGCGCTGAAGCCGACCGACGGCCTGGTCCGCGGTGCCGTGGTGACCGACACGGGCGAGCCGATCAGCGTGCCCGTCGGTGACATCACCAAGGGCAAGGTCTTCAACGTGACGGGCGACGTCCTGAACCTCGCCCCGGGCGAGAAGTTCGAGGTCACCGAGCGCTGGCCGATCCACCGCAAGGCGCCGGCGTTCGACCAGCTCGAGTCGAAGACCACGATGTTCGAGACGGGCATCAAGTCCATCGACCTGCTGACCCCGTACGTCCAGGGTGGCAAGATCGGTCTCTTCGGTGGTGCGGGCGTCGGCAAGACGGTCCTCATCCAGGAGATGATCCAGCGTGTGGCCCAGGACCACGGTGGTGTGTCGGTGTTCGCCGGTGTCGGCGAGCGTACCCGTGAGGGCAACGACCTGATCGCCGAGATGGACGAGGCCGGCGTCTTCGACAAGACGGCCCTCGTCTTCGGCCAGATGGACGAGCCGCCGGGCACGCGTCTGCGCGTGGCCCTGTCGGCCCTGACGATGGCGGAGTACTTCCGTGACGTGCAGGGGCAGGACGTCCTGCTCTTCATCGACAACATCTTCCGCTTCACGCAGGCCGGTTCCGAGGTCTCCACGCTGCTCGGCCGCATGCCGTCCGCCGTGGGCTACCAGCCGAACCTGGCCGACGAGATGGGCCTCCTCCAGGAGCGCATCACCTCGACGCGTGGTCACTCCATCACGTCGCTGCAGGCCATCTACGTGCCGGCCGACGACTACACCGACCCGGCCCCGGCGACGACGTTCGCCCACCTGGACGCCACGACCGAGCTCTCCCGCGAGATCGCGTCGAAGGGTCTGTACCCGGCGATCGACCCGCTGGCCTCGACGTCCCGCATCCTCGACCCGCGCTACGTGGGCCAGGAGCACTACGATGTCGCGACACGCGTGAAGTCGATCCTGCAGCGCAACAAGGAGCTGCAGGACATCATCGCTATCCTCGGTGTGGACGAGCTCTCGGAAGAGGACAAGACCGTTGTGGCCCGCGCGCGCCGCATCGAGCAGTTCCTCTCCCAGAACACGTACATGGCTGAGAAGTTCACAGGTGTGGTGGGCTCGACGGTGCCTTTGTCGGAGACCATCGAGGCATTCAAGAAGATCGCCGACGGTGAGTTCGACCACATCGCTGAGCAGGCCTTCTACAACATCGGTGGGCTTGAGATGCTCGAGCAGAACTGGGCACGAATCCAGAAGGAGTACGGAGCCTGAGGCTTCGCAACCCCGTGCGTGATGCCGCCCCGCAGGGCAGCCCGGAAGGGGCGGCATCGCGCCCGCTACATCGGAAGGAGCTCTCGTGGCAGAGCTGAACGTGGATCTCGTGTCCCGCGACCGTAAGGTCTGGAGCGGCGCGGCGACCCGGGTGATCGCGCCGTCCGTGGACGGCGAGGTCGGCATCCTGGCGAACCACACGCCGCTGCTGGCGGTGCTTCGCCCGGGCACGATCAGGGTGGCGACGACGTCGGGGCCGGCCGTCGAGGCCCATGTCACCGGTGGTTTCGTGTCCGTGGACAACAATCTCGTCACCCTTGTGGTCGACGAGGTCTCCCTGGTCTGAGGGCGAGCGCGGGTGCCGGGCGTCATATGGATCGCGGTAGCGGTGCTCGGCGCGCTCGCGCTGGTGATCGCAGCAGGCATCTCGCGTCTGCGAGCCCTGTCCCACAGGGTGGGTTCGTTCGACTGCAATGCCCGGCCGACCGGTAACCCCGAGGGTTCCTGGACGCCGGGCATCGCGCAGTACGCAGTGGGCCGGATCGAGTGGTGGCGGTGCTGGTCGCTGTCACCCCGTCCGGCCCGCACCTGGTACCGGGAGCGGCTGACCGTGACGGGCCGCACCCCGCTGGACCCGGACGAGCGTGGTCAGGGTGACCACTACCTCGTCCAGTGCCGGTACGACGGGCTCGACTTCGAGCTCGATCTCGCCGCCGGCGACTACTTCGGCCTCGCCTCCTGGCTCGAGGCCGCCCCTCCCGGACGACAGGATCTGGTTCTCTGATGCGGCTGGTCGTCGCCGACTGCTCCGCCCTCTACACGGGCCGCCTGACCGCGATGCTCCCGCCGGCTACCCGGCTGCTCGTGGTCAAGGCAGACGGAAGCGTCCTGATTCATTCCGACGGCGGCTCGTACAAGCCGCTGAACTGGATGAGCCCCCCGTGCACGCTGACGGTGCGCGAGCCGTCCGAGGAGGCCGCGGAGCGCGGCGTCACCGAGGTGTGGACGGTGCAGCACGCGAAGTCGGACGACCGGCTCGAGGTCGAGCTGTTCACCGTGCACCACGACTCCGCGCACGACCTGGGCATCGACCCGGGCCTGGTGAAGGACGGCGTGGAGGCGCACCTGCAGGAGCTCCTCGCCGAGCAGATAGTGTTGCTGGGCGACGGGCACACCCTGGTGCGCCGCGAGTACCCGACGGCCATCGGCCCGGTGGACATCCTCGCCCGCGACAGCTCGGGCGCCTCGGTCGCGGTGGAGATCAAGCGCCGCGGCGACATCGACGGCGTCGAGCAGCTCACGCGGTATCTGGAGCTGCTGAACCGGGACCCGCTGCTGGCCCCGGTGCGCGGCGTGTACGCCGCGCAGGAGATCAAGCCGCAGGCTCGCGTGCTCGCCAAGGACCGCGGCATCGCGACCCTCCTCCTGGACTACGACGCGATGCGCGGCGCCGACGACCCGACCTCCCGCCTCTTCTGACCCGTTCGCTGGTCGAGCTTGTCGAGGCCCCAGGGCCTCGACAAGCTCGACCGCCGTCTACGCGCCTACAGAGGCGTCACGGACCACTTGGCGGCCGTCGCCTCGCGGATCACCGCGTAGCCGCCCGCGGGCACGTCGACACCAGGATCCGTCGAGGCGTCGGTGACCAGGTCGTGCCCCGGGCCGGCCACCCGGACCGGCTGCTCGCCGTGGTTCAGCAGGAAGAGGTACGTGGCGTCGGCGCCGCGCCGTCGGATCGCCTCCAGCCCGGTGCCGACCGCCTCGGGGACGACGGGGCGCACGCCGCGCTCCGCCAGCAGCGCCGCGACGAACGCGTCCCACGACTCCTGGACCATCCGCGTCGAGACGTACGTGGCGCTGCCGTCGCCGACGCTCCGGCGGGTGACGGCGGGCAAACCGGCCAGGACTCCGCCGGCGTAGGTGGCAATGACGTCCGCCTGGGGCGGGTCCATCCGCTCGGTCCACTGGTCGACCGCCGACCCGTCGCTCAGCTCCTGGGTCTCGTCCGGGGCGAGAGGGAGGTGCTCGGTGACCCGGACACCCAGGAGGTCCCGCAGCCGGCCCGGGTAGCCGCCCGGCACCACGCGCTGGTGCTCGTCCGCGACGCCGGTGAACCGCCCGACGACGAGGTGCCCGCCAGCCTCGACGTGCCGGGTCAGCCACGCGACCGTGTCGGCGTCCAGCGCCATCAGGGTGGGCACGAACAGCACCCGGTAGCGGGCGATGTCGGCCCCGGGGCGCACGAAGTCGACGGCGGCCCCCGCCCGCCACAGGGCGCGGTGCACCGCGCGGACCTCGGTCGTGTAGTCGAGGTCGTCGTGCGGGAGGTGCGGCGTCTCGAGCGACCACCGGCCGTTGGCGTCCCACAGGACCGCGACGTCGGCCTCGACGACCGGCCCGTCCGCGGGCGGTGCCGCGACCTCCTGGAGGCGGCCCAGCAGGGCGCCCAGCTCGACGACGCCCTCGAACGTCCGGCTCCGTGGGCCCACGTGCGGCACCATCGCGCTGTGCCACGTCTCGGAGCCGCCGGCCGACGCTCGCCACTGGAAGAACAGCGCGCCCTGGGAGCCCCGGGCGACGTAGCCCAGGGAGTTGCGGATCACCCGGTCGGGGTCCTTGAAGGCGTGGCGCGCGCCGTCCCGGATGCCGGCGGCGGCCTGCTCCATGAGCAGCCAGGGGCCGCCGCCCCACGAGCGGGTCAGGTCGGCGGCGTACGCGGCGTGGGCCTCGCCGTCCGGGCCGGCCGTGTCGAGATAGTGGTCGACGGAGACCAGGTCCAGGCGCTCCTGCCAGTCCCACTGGTTGAGGTGGTCCCAGGTGGGGTGCATGAAGTTCGTCGTGACCGGCGCGGTCGAGCCGGCCGCGCGGATCTCGTCGCGCTGCTCGGTGCAGGCCGCGAGCATCTCGTCGGAGCAGAAGCGCTTGAAGTCGACCGCGTGGGCCGGGTTGGCCAGGTACTGCGTGGCGCGGGGCGGCAGCACCTCTTCCCAGTCGTCGTACCGCTGGGACCAGAACGCCGTGTACCAGGCGTCGTTCAGCGCCTCGAGCGTGCCGTACCGCTCCCGGAGCCAGCGCCGGAAGGCGGCCGCCGCGTGCGGGCCGTGGTCGACGGAGCCGTACTCGTTGTGCACATGCCAGCCCCGCAGGCGCGGGTGGGCGCCGTACCGCTCGGCGAGGAACCTCGCGACCCGTCGCGCGGCGTCGCGGTACGCGGGGGCGCTGATCGCGTACGTGTCGCGCGAGCCGTGGGAGAGGCGGGCGCCGTCGGCCCGCACCGGCATCGCGTCCGGGTACACCCGGGTGAACCACGGCGGCGGCGACGCGGTGGGCGTCGCGAGGAAGAAGCCGATCTCGTTGGCATCCAGCAGCGCGACGACGTCGTCCAGCCAGCCCGCGTCGTACTCGCCCTCGCGGGGCTCGAGCGTGGCCCACGAGAAGACGCCGATCGTCACCGTGTTCACGCCCGCTCGGCGCATGAGCGCCATGTCCTCGGCCCAGACCTCGCGGGGCCACTGCTCGGGGTTGTAGTCGCCGCCGAAGAGCAGGCGGGCAGGGGCGAAGGGAACCGTCATGGGTCGTCCTCGGGGTCGATGAGTCGGTAGATCGATGGGTCGGGGGAGCCGCTAGCGGCCGAGCTCGCCGGTCCAGTGGGCCGGGTCGGGCAGCGCGGCGTCGAGCTCCGGCCAGACGTCGTCCGGCACGTCGGCGGCGGCCCACGCCGCGGCCTGGGCGAGCTGGGCCGTGCTCGTCACGCCGACGATCGTCCCCGCGACCCGTGGGTCGCGGCTGCCGGCCCGTAGGGCGAGCGCACCCACTGGGACGCCGGCCGCGCGGGCGATCGCGCGGATCCTCAGGACCGCGTCCTCCTGGACCGGGTCGACGGCGCGATAGTGATAGCTGCGCACCGGCCCGTCGTCGTCGGCCAGGGCACCGCCGCCGAACGGGGCCGCATTGAGGACGCCGATACCGCGGTCGGCGCAGTCGTCGAGCAGGGTCTCGGCGGAGCGGTCCAGGAGCGTGAGGCGGTTGTGCGTCACGACGGCCTCGAACTCGCCGGTGCGGACGTACTGCCGGAGGAGCCCGATCGGCCCTCCGGCGACTCCGAGGTGCTCGATGGTGCCCGCCTCGCGCAGGTCGAGCAGCGCGCGGACGGGCCCGTCGGGCGCCATGGCGTCGGCGAACGTGATGCGCTCCGGGTCGTGGAAGTGCACCAGCGGCAGCCGGTCGAGGCCCAGGCGGTCGAGGGACTCGGCGACGGACGCCCGGACCCGGTCGCCCGAGAAGTCGGCGGAGCCAGGCGCCGGGTCGACCTTGGTGAACACCTGGACGGGTTCCTCGAGTCCGGCCAGGAGACTGGCCGGGCCGTCGGGTCCGGCCAGCGCGGAGCCGATAAACGTCTCGGCGTCCCCGTACTCGTTGCTCGTGTCCCACGTGCGCCACCCGGCGGCGGCGGCCGCGCGGAGCACGGCGTCCGCGCCGGCGGCGACGAGCCGGCGACCCAGGGAGGACGTCCCGAGGACGACGGCGGGCACGCGCAGCCCGGTGGTCCCCAGCGGACGGCTGACCATGGCGGCGCTCATCCCTTGAACCCGCCGCTCCTGCGCATGGTGCACATCTTCCTTGACGTGGTGGGTGAGCGCCCTCGCCGCTCTGCGAAGCGCTTCGATAAATAGGTAGCATCATTGTCGGGCGAAAAGACGGCTGTCAAGGCTCGGTCCAGCAGGGGTCCGTGGCGGGTTGCGCGGGGCGCGACCCTGGCAGGATGTCGGCATGACTGATTCCGGTGCTCTCGTCGTGCGCGGTCGCCTGGTCCAGCCCTCCTCGGTGGTGGACGACGGCGTCGTCGTCACCTCGGGCGGTCGCGTCACCTTCGCCGGCTCCCTGCCCGACGCCGTGGCGGCCGGCCACGGCCCTGCCGTCGGCCAGGTCCCGCCCGCCCCCGAGGCGTACGTGCTGCCGGGCCTCGTGGACCTGCACAACCACGGCGGCGGCGGCGTGTCCTTCCCGGACGTGGCCTCGGCCTCCGAGGCGCTGGCCGGCGTGGTCGAGCACCGCCGCCACGGCACCACGACCCTGCTCGCGTCGCTCGTGACCGCCCAGCCGGAGGTGCTGCTGGAGCGGGCGGCCGTGTTGGCCGAGCTGGCCGCGGCCGGGGAGATCGAGGGCCTGCACGCGGAGGGGCCGTTCCTGTCGCTCCGCCGGCGGGGCGCTCACAACCCGGCTGACCTGCAAGAAGGCAGCGTCGACCTGGTCAGGGACCTGGTCAAGGCCTCCCGCGGGTACCTGCGCACGATGACGATCGCGCCGGAGGTGCCCGGCGTGGCCGGCCCCGGCGGCGTCGCCGAGGCGCTGGTCGAGGCGGGCGTCCTGCCCTCCCTCGGGCACACCGATGGCAGCACCGAGCAGGCCGAGGCGCTGATCGCGCAGGTCACCGCGGCCCTGGCCGCCGCGGGCGCCACGTTCGGGCCGATCACGGCCACGCACCTGTTCAACGGCATGCGCCCGCTGCACCACCGCAAGCCCGGCCCGATCGCCGCGTGCCTGGCCGCGGCCGCCCGGGGCGACATGATCGTGGAGCTCATCGGCGACGGCGTGCACCTCGACCCGGCGACGGTCCGCACGGTGTTCGAGATGGTCGGCTCGGACCAGGTGATGCTCGTGACCGACGCGATGGCGGCGGCCGGGGTGGCCGACGGCCGCTACGAGCTGGGGCCGATGTCAGTGGTGGTGCTCGACGGCGTCGCGCGCGTCGTCCCGGAGGCCGGGACCTCGGAGGCCGCCGGGGGAGAGGGGCCGATCGCGGGTGGCACCGCGCACCTGATCGACGTCGTGCGGTGCGCCGTGGCCGGGGGCGTGTCCCTGGTCGACGCCGTCCGGTCCGCCACCGCCGTGCCGGCGCGTGTGCTGGGGCTGACCGGTGAGGTCGGCAGCCTGCGGCCCGGAGCCCGCGCAGACGTGCTGGTCACCGACGCGGAGCTGCGCCCGGTCCGGGTGCTGCGCCATGGTGTCGACGTCGGTATCGACGTCGGTGTCGCTGAGGCGTGATCGATTGTTGACGGCTCTCATGCGGAGCCGGCGGTCAAGCCGGCCATGCGGGGCAGCGTCCTCTGGGACGACGTCGACCGCTTCTATGCCGGCCGGGGAATCGTTCTCGGCCAGCCCTGAACGCCGAGCGCTCGCCACGGGTACCGCGGGCGGCAGAAATTCCTGGGCGCGTAGCCCGTGCGCGGACCTACGCTCGCCGGATGGATCAAGCTCAGCCGCACACCGCGGCCACATTGACGGGCGACCTACGGGCGCTGGGCGTGGTCCCGGGTGACGTGCTCCTGGTGCACTCGTCCGTGAAGAGCCTCGGCTTCGTCGCGGGCGGGGTGCAGGCCGTCGTCGAGGCGCTGCTGTCGGCGGTGGGGCCTGGGGGCACCCTCGTCGTCCCGACACATACGTCGGAGAACACCGATCCTGCCGGCTGGCAGAACCCGCCCGTCCCCGAGCGCTGGTGGCCGGTGATCCGGTCCGAGGCGCCCGGGTTCGACCCAGCGCGTTCGCCCAGCCGTTGGGTCGGTGTCCTTCCCGAGGCCGTCCGAACCTGGCCCGGCGCCCTGCGCAGCGATCATCCTCAGGTGTCCTGCGCCGCTCTCGGCGCCCACGCCCGGGAGGTGACCGCGGGGCACGACCTGACCGAGTCGCACGGCGAGAGGTCACCGATCGGTGCGGTCTACCGGCTCGGCGGCAAGATCCTGCTCCTCGGCTGCGCCCACGACTCCAACACGTCGCTGCATCTTGCCGAGCGACGCCAGGTGGCACCCCCGATGGGCGAGACGGGCGCGGCGATCAGCAACGCCGACGGGACGAGCCGCTGGGTGACCTGGACGGACCTCGTCACCGGCGAGGACGACTTCGACCAGGTCGGCGCGGCGTTCGAGGAGACCGGAGCGGTCACGGTCGGGCAGGTGGGGTCCGCCGCCGCCCGGCTCATGGATCAGCGGCCGCTCGTGGACTTCGCGGTGGATTGGATGGCGCGCAACCGCCACAGTGTTGACGTCGATGTCGCAGGCGCGTAACCCGCCGCTGTTAGCGTGCCGGGCATGACGTCTACCCTGTTTCAGCCCGGCCAGACGGTGGTGCGCCGCGAGATCATGCGGGGCGAGCCGTGGATAGCCATCCCGCAGGTGTGCGTCCAGGACGACGGCGACCTCCTGGTCACCTACACCCCCGGCGGCACGCCGCTGGTGTACCCGCAGGCGGGCACCTTCCCGGTGGGGGAGCACCCCTGGAAGACTGCGGGGAGCACCTACTGGCGCGGCCACGGGCGGCTCGAGCTGCACTGGGCAGGGGTGGAGCACTCGCTCTTCCTGTTCTGGGACGGCCCCGAGCGCGCGTTCCAGGGCTGGTACTTCAACCTCGAGGACGCGCCCCGCCGCACCGCCATCGGGTTCGACACGCTCGACCACGAGCTCGACGTCTGGTGGGCCGCCGACGCCGAGACGTACGAGTTCAAGGACGTCGCCGAGTTCGAGGAGACCGGGCCGGCGCGCTACCCCGGCCGCATGGAGCAGATCCGTGCCGAGGGCGCCCGGATCGCCGGGCTGCTCGACGCCGGTGAGCTCTGGTGGGACAAGGCCTGGGCCGACTGGACGCCCGACACGTCGTGGTCGCCCCGCGAGCTGCCCGCCGCCTGGGAGAGCGTGCCCTTCGAGGCGCGCTGACCACGTCGCGAACGACGGTGCGAACCACGTCGCGAACGACGGCGCGCACCACGACCGATTCGCCCGGCAATACCCCTGCATTTCCGGTGGCATCCTGGTTCCTGAGCGCTACGGTCGGAGCGTGCCCTCTTCCGCGCCCGCCCCCAGGCCTTCTGAACCCGGATCCACTCTGAGACCAGCCCAGCCGCTCCCGGCCGAGACCGTCGCCTATCGCGCCGACCCCGCGTGGCCTCTGACCACCGGCCGCCTCACGCTCCGCCCAGTCGCCCCGGACGACGCCGAGGCGTTCCTCGGCTGGCGCTCGCGCACCGACGTGGTGCGGTACATGTACCAGCCGCCGTGGGACCTGCAGACGGCTCGGGCGAAGCTCCGCACCTGGTCGAGCGCGCCGTTCGAGGACGTCGGCGACGTCCTCGTGCTGGCGGTCGAGCTGGACGGCGACGTCGTCGGCGAAGCCATGCTCAAGTGGGCCGCCGGCCCGCGGCAGGCCGAGCTCGGCTACGCGCTGCACCCCGATGTCGCAGGGCGCGGCCTGGCCACCGAGGCCGCCCGCGCGACCCTCGGGCTCGCCTTCGCCACGTACGGCTTCCACCGCGTGTACGCCCGCATCGACGAGGAGAACCTCGCCTCGGTCCGGGTGGCGGAGCGGCTCGGCATGCGCCAGGAGGCGCGTCTGGTCGAGAGCGACCTGCGCGACGGCGCGTGGTCCACCGAGGTGGTCTACGCGATCCTCGACCGGGAGCTCGCGTAACACCTCCGACCACCGCGCCCGGCGCCCGGCAAGCCCGCGCCGCCCGCACCGCCCGCACCGCCCCGTCCGGTCGCGTCCCTCGCGCGGACCGAGACGGGGTAGCGCTCGCCACCCTCGGCCAGGTACCGTCCATCGAAGCGCTTCGACAATTCGCCGCCAGCGCACCGCCCTACCGTGCCTCAGCTGCACCCCCCGCCGCACCGCCGCGGCGCCCGAAGGAGGAACCCATGGACGTGTCACCCTTCCGCGATCCCGCCCTGCCCGTGCCCGCACGCGCCCGCGACCTGCTCAGTCGGCTTACCCCCCAGGAGCGGCTGGCGATGCTCCACCAGCACCAGCCGGCCGTGGACAGGCTGGGTCTCGGCCCGTTCCACACCGGGGCCGAGGCGCTGCACGGCGTCGCCTGGCTGGGACTCGCCACGGTGTTCCCGCAGCCGGTCGGCCTCGCCGCGACCTGGGACCCTGAGCTGGTGCGCCGCGTCGGCGACGTCGTCTCCACCGAGGTCCGCGCCAAGCGCGCGGCGGACCCGTCGGTGAGCCTGAACGTCTGGGCGCCGGTCGTGAACACGCTCCGGCACCCGGCCTGGGGCCGCAACGAGGAGGGGTACTCCGAGGACCCGCACCTCACGGCGCACCTCGCCACCGCCTACTGCCGCGGCCTGCGCGGGGACCATGAGCGGGTCTGGAGGACCACCCCCACCCTCAAGCACTTCCTCGCCTACAACAACGAGACCGACCGCTCGTCCACGAGCTCCAACCTCACCCCGGTCACGCTGCACGAGGAGGAGCTCCCCGCCTTCCGCGAGCCGATCGAGGCGGGCGTCGCCGCGGGCGTCATGCCGGCGTACAACCAGGTCAACGGCACCCCGGCGCACCTGCAGACCGACCTCTTCGCCGAGCTGCGGTCCTGGACCGACGGGTCGGTCGCGCTCGTCTCCGACGCCGCCGCCCCGATGTTCGTGGTCACGGTGCAGCGCGCCGCGCCCGACCGCGCGTCCGGCAACGCCGCGCTGGTCCGCGCCGGCGTCGACTCGTTCACCGACGACGACGCCGACTCCGCGCCCACCATCCAGCGCCTCCAGGAGGCCCTGGACCGTGGCCTGCTCACCATGGACGACGTCGACCGCTCCGTGCTGCGGCTCCTCGAGCTGCGCCTGCGCAGCGGCGAGCTCGACGGCGACGCCGACCCGTACGCCGGCATCACGCCGGACCACCTCGACCGGCCCGAGCACCGCGCGCTCGCCCGGGAGGCGGCGGCCCGCTCCGTGGTGGTGCTGCGCAACTCCGCCGGCCTGCTGCCGCTGCCGGCCGCCCGCTCGGTCGCCGTCATCGGACCGCTGGCCGAGGCAGTACTCACCGACTGGTACTCCGGCACCCCGCCGTACGCCGTCACCCCGGCGGACGGCCTGCGCGCCGCGCTCGGCGCGGACCGGGTGGTGGTGGCCGACGGCGCCGACGTCGTCGCCCTGCGCGCGACGAACGGGCGATACGTCTCCGTCGCGGCGGACGGCGCGACGGTCGTCGCGGACTCGGCCGAGGCCGGACCCGGCGCGCGCCTGGCCGTCACGGACTGGGGCGGGGGAGTGCTCACGCTGCGCTCGGGAGCGTCGGGGCGCCTGCTCACCGGCGGCGCCTGGCCGCTGCGAGCCGACGCCGAGCGGGTCGGGGGCTGGGAGGTCCAGGAGAGCTTCCGCAAGCACGTGCACGACGACGGCTCGTGGTCCCTGCTGCACCTCGGGTCCGGGCGGTGGGTGCGCGTCCAGCGCGACACCGGCCTGGTGGGCGCCGACGGGCACACGCTCGCGGACGCCGAGCGGTTCGTGCCGCGCGTCCTGGAGTCCGGCGCGGCCCGGGTGGCCCGGACGGCGGCCGAGTGCGACGCCGTCGTCGTCGTGGTCGGGAACGACCCGCACCTGAACGGGCGCGAGACGCAGGACCGGCCCGACCTGCGGCTGCCCGACGCCGCCGTGGAGACGTGGCGTGCGGCCGTCGAGGCCAACCCGCGCGCCGTGCTGACGATCGTGTCGAGCTACCCGTACGTGCTCGGTCCCGGCGTCGCCGACGCCCCCACCGTGGTGTGGAGCAGCCACGGGGGCCAGGAGCTCGGGCACGGCCTGGCCGACGTGCTGACCGGCGTCGTCGAGCCCTCCGGGCGGCTCGCCCAGACGTGGCCGGCGCGGCCGGAGCAGGCCGGTGACCTCTTCGACTACGACACCCGCCGCCAGCAGGTCACCTACCGGCACCTCCCGGCGGGCCAGGCCGGTGTCCCCACCTTCGCGTTCGGCCACGGCCTGACCTACTCGTCCGTGGCGTACGACGGGCTCTCGCTCTCCGCGGCCGAGGTCGCGGCCCCCGCGCCGACGGGCGACCACCCGCCGCTGACGCCGCGCGACCCGGCCGGACCTGGTGTGGTCACGGCCTCGGTGACCGTGCGCAACGGCGGTGACCGGCCTGCCGAGGAGCTGGTGCAGGTGTACTCGCTCGGGGCCCCGGGAACGGACTCGCCCGAGCGGCTGCTGCTCGGCTACCGTCGCGTCCGGCTCGACCCGGGCGAGACGGTGTCGGTGGCGGTGCCCTTCGACGTCGCGCGCCTCGCGCTGTGGCACGGGACGGCGCCGTCGGACGGCGCGCCCGGCCTGCTCGACGGCGACCTCCGGGTGCCGGCCGCGACCTACACGGTGGCGGCCGGGGCGTCGAGCACGGACCTGCCGGTGCGCGGCGAGCTGACCGTGACTGGCGCGACGGCGTGAGGACTACGGCAGGATGACGACCGCGTGAGGACGACAGCATGAGGATCGACCCCGACAGCCGGAGCGTGCAGGGACTGACGACGTTCCTGCAGTTCGTCGCGCTCAACCTGCTGTACCTCGTGGCCTGCCTGCCGGTGGTGACCGCCGGGGCCGCTACCGCCGCGCTCTACGAGGTGGCGCTGCGGTACGCCGACGAGGAACGCGGCTACCTGATCTCGGGGTTCTTCCTCGCGCTGCGGCGCAACGTGTGGCGGGGCACCGCCGTCGGGCTGCTGCTCGGTGTGCCGATCGCGATGGCGGCCTTCGCCGCGGCCTTCTGGCTGGCGCTCGGCAGCGCCGTCGGGACCGCGGTCGGCACGGTCGCGGTGCTGCTCACCGCCTACCTGGCAGCCGCGCTCCTGTTCGGCCTGGCGCTGGTCGCGCGGTTCGCCGAACCGATCGGCCGGATCGTGCGCAACGCCCTGCTGCTGCCGCTCGCCGAGCCGCTGCGCACGCTCGCTCTGCTGCTGCGGCCGGTCGCGACGGTGAGCCTGCTGTACGTGTACCCGCAGGCTGTGGTGCTCGTGGTGACGATTGGGTTCTCGGTGGGCGCGTACGTGGACGCGCTCGTGCTGCAGAGCGTGTTCCGGCGGCGCAGTGGAGATCCCACGGCGCTCGACCCGGTCAGCCCGCACTCCGGCGAGTAGAGCGAAAGCGGTCCGCGAAGTAGAGCGCCTGTCCGGATCTCCCTCGGCAAACACAGGGGACATCCGGACAGGCGCTCTACTTCGCGGACCGCTTTCGTGTGCCGCTATCTACCGCTCAGGGCTCAGCCGAACTCGTTGGCGACCGCTTCGCGGGCCTCGTTCTGGGACTTGGCGCTGGCCAGGTCGACCTCGAGGACCTTCTCGTAGCCCAGGCCGTTCGCCGTCTCCTGCATCTCGGCGAGCAGGGCGTCGAACTCGGCCTCGTCCTTGGCGAAGGCCATCTTCCAGGAGTGCTCCACGATCGTGGCCTTGACCTGGTTGCGCAAGGTCTCGATCTCGGAGCTGTCCGTCGGGGTGGTGAAGCTCGCGCCCGGTGCGACCAGCAGCTGGTCCTTGGACTGCAGGTACTCCATGGGCGTCTTGGCGCCGCCCATCTTCTTGGACCAGTCCTCGGTGAGCGGGTTGACCGCCGTCTTCTGGTAGCTCGGCCAGAACTTGTAGTTGTACGGGTAGCCCGTTCGCGGGTCCTCGGAGTTCTGCAGGACGCCGCTCATGTTCAGGGTCGAGCCGCCGTCCTTGTACGTACCGCCGCCCCACTCGGCCGGCAGCTCCTCGCCGCCACCCTCCAGGAGGGCCTTCCGGCCGAACTCGGTCATCTCCGGCCCGTCGGCCCCGTCCTCCCAGGTCAGGCCCTGAGGACCGGCGCCCGCATTGTCGGAGGAGTTGGACTCGACGCCCTCCGGCGAGTAGAGCCAGTCGATGAACGCCGCCATCCGAGCCGGGTCCTCGGCCTTCGAGCCGATGCCGAAGACCAGCCCGCTGCCATACACATCGGCGCCGCGGGAGAGGATCTTCTGGTCCTGCATCGGCACGATCTGGAAGCCCTTGCCCTTGGCCATGTTCTCTTCGGTGTTGTACGCCGCCGCGCCCAGCCACGGCCACCAGGACAGCAGGACCTGGCCGCTCTGGTACTTGGCGAACATCGTGTCGTAGTTCTGCGTCGTCGACTCCGGGTCGACGAGACCCATCTGGTTCGCCTCATAGTAGAACTTCAGCGCACGCACGTACTGCGAGCCGGAGTCGAGGACGCCGTGGTCGTCGGACCCGTCGGCCTTGGACTCGGCGAAGCCCATGTGCTCGTACCCGTAGAGGGCCGGCGGCTGCCCCGCCATGGTCATCACGTTGCCGTCCCAGTCCTTGAACAGCGACATGGCGTACGTCGGCTTGCCGTTGTCGGCCTTCGGGTGCGCGTCCTGCATCTCCTTGAGCACCGGCAGGAGGTCCTCGAGGGTGCCGATCTCGGGGTAGCCGGCGTCGGCGTAGTAGTCCCACCGCAGGTACGGGCCGAACGTCGGCTCGACGCCGTCGGACGTCTCGGTCGGCTTGATCGAGGACATCATGGTCGGGAAGGCGTAGACGCCGTCCTTGCCCTCGTTGAGATGCTGGACCGCCGTGTCGTAGCCGGAGACGTTCTTCATGGACTCGTAGTAGGGCGACGCGTCGAGCATGAGGCCGCCCTCGACGAGCTCGTCGGCCTGCTTGCCCTTGCCGACGATGATGAGGTCGCCGAGCTCGCCGCTCGCGACGCGGGTGTTGTAGAGCGTGTCACCGCCGCCCGAGACGTTCGGGGAAAGGATGTTCAGCTCGATGTTGAACTTGTCCTTGACGATCTTGCCGAACCAGCCGCCCTGGATGCCGTTGTAGTTGGCTACGCCGTCGAAGACGTCGACCGTCAGCGGCTCGGCCTTGGACCAGTCCTGGTCGATCGACACCGCCTCGACGTCGTCCGACGTCCCCGACCCCGTGCAGGCGGCGAGGGACAGCACCCCCAGCAGCGGAGCCGCCAGCATCGCTATGGCCTTGCGTGATCTCATGACACTCCCTTGTGTGGCACGGAATTGTGTGGCACGGAACTGTGTGCGCGGAACTGTGTTGTCACGGAACGCGGTGGGCGCTCAGCCGAGCTCGTCGGCGACCGCGACGCGGGCCTCGTTCTGCGCCTTGGCGTTGGCCATGTCGACATCGAGGACCTTCTCGTAGCCCAGGCCGTTCACCGTCTCCTGCAGCTGGGCGAGCAGGCTGTCGAACTCGGCGTCGTCCTTGGCGAAGGCCATCTTCCAGGAGTACTCGACGATGCTGGCCTTGACCTGGTTGCGCAGTGTCTCGATCTCCGAGTCGTCCGTCGGGGCGGCGAAACCCGACCCCGGCGCCACGATGAGCTGGTCGTTGTCCTGCAGGTACTGCATGGTGGTCGTCGCGCCCATGCGCTTGGACCAGTCCTCCGTCAGCGGGTTGGCGACGGTCTCCTGGTAGCTGGGCCAGTACTTGTAGGCGTACGGGAAGTCCGTGTTCGGGTTCACCTCGGCGGGCAGCACCGCCGACACGTTGAGCGCCGAGCCGCCGTCCTTGTACTTTCCGCCGCCCCACTCGGCCGGCACGTCCGCGTCGCCCTCCAGGAGGGCCTTCCGGCCGAAATCGGTGAGCTTCGGTCCGTCAGGCCCGTCCTCCCAGGTCAGGCCCTCAGGACCGGTGTTGCCCATGGTGTCGGCGGAGGTGGACTGGACACCCTCCGGCGAGTAGAGCCAGTCGATGAACGCCGCGATGCGAGCCGGGTCCTCGGCCTTCGAGCCGATGCCGTAGACCAGCCCGCCGCCGTAGGCCTCGGCGCCGTACGTGAAGATCTTCTGGTCCTCCATCGGCACGAGCTCGAAGCCCTTGCCCTTGGCCATGTTCTGCTCGGTGTTGTACGCCGACTGGCCCAGCCACGGCCACCAGGACAGCAGGACCTGGCCGGCCTGGTACTTGGCGAACATCGTGTCGTAGTTCTGCGTGGTCGACTCCGGGTCGACGAGGCCCATCTGGTTCGCCTTGTTGTAGAACTTCAGCGCGCGCACGTACTGCGAGTCGGTGTCGATGATGCTCTGGTAGTCCGAGCCGTCGGCCTTGGCGAGCACGAAGCCCATCTCGTCGTAGCCGTAGAGGGTCGTCGGCTGCTTGCCCATCACCATCATGTTGCCGTCCCAGTCCTTGAACAGGGAGACGGCGTAGACCGGCTTGCCGTTGTCGGCCTTCGGGTGCGCGTCCTGCATCTCCTTGAGCACCGGCAGGAGGTCCTCGAGGGTGCCGATCTCGGGGTAGCCGGCGTCGGCGTAGTAGTCCCACCGCAGGTACGGGCCGAACGTCGGGTCGATGCTCTCGCCCGGCTCGGTCGGCTTGATCGTGGAGACCGTGGTCGGGAAGGCGTAGACCCCGTCCTTCCCCTCGTTCAGGTTCTGGACCGCCGTGTCGTACGCGGAGGCGTTCTTCATGGACTCGTAGTAGGGGGATGCGTCGAGCATGAGGCCGCCCTCGACCAGCTCGTCGGCCTGCTTGCCCTTGCCGACGATGATGAGGTCGCCGAGCTCGCCGCTCGCGACGCGGGTGTTGTAGAGCGTGTCGCCGCCGCCCGCGACGTTCGGGGCGAGGATGTTCAGCTCGATGTTGAACTTGTCCTTGACGATCTTGCCGAACCAGCCGCCCTGGATGCCCTGGTAGTTGGCCGGGCCGTCGAAGACGTCGATCGTGAGGGGCTCGGCCTTGGACCAGTCCTGGTCGAGCGACACCGCCTCGGTGTCCGGCGTGCCCGACCCCGTGCAGGCGGTGAGGGACAGAATTCCCAGCAGCGGAGCCACCAGCATCGCTGTGGCCTTGTGTGATCTCATGACACTCCTTTGTGTTGCACGGAACTGTGTTGCACGGAACTGTGTTGCGCGAGAACTGTGTTGCGCGAGAAGCGGTCAGCCCTTGACCGCGCCGAGCATGATGCCCTTGACGAAGTACCGCTGGAACAGCGGGTAGACGAAGATGATCGGCAGGACCACGATCACGGCGACCGTCATACGGATCGACGTCGGCGTCTGTGTCGTGGCGGCGGAGACGATCGCGCCGAGGTTGCCCTGCGCGTTCTGTGCCGCCGTGGCCAGGCTGTTGGCCTGGTTGAGATAGGTGTAGAGCGTGTACTGCAGGGGGTAGAGCTTCTGGTCCGTGACGTAGAGCAGCGTGTCCTGGAACGAGTTCCACTGGGCCACGGCGGAGAAGATCGCCACGGTCGCGAGGATCGGCGTCATGTTCGGGAGGATGATCCGGAAGAAGATCGTCACGATCCCGGCGCCGTCGATCTCGGCGGCCTCCTGCAGCGACTGCGGCAGCGACTCCACGTACGTCTTGACGAGGATGATGTTGAAGGGCTGCACGATCGCCGGGAGGATGTAGACCCAGAAGTTGTTGGTCAGCCCGAGCGTGTGGATCGTGACGTACACCGGGATGAGGCCGGCGTTGAAGTACATCGTGAAGATGACGAGCCGATACCAGAGGGAGCGGTTCCGGAGGCGTTCCTGCGTGAACATGAAGCCGAGGAACGCCGACGCGAGGACCGTGGTCCCCGTGCCGATCACGGTGCGCGCGATCGAGACCATCATCGAGCTCGTCAGCCCTGGCAGCCCCAGGATCTGTTCGTAGTTCGACAGGTGGAGGCCGACCGGCCACAGGCGCACGTCGCCGAGCGCGCTGAGGTCGTTCGCGCTGACCGAGTTGATGATCAGGTAGTAGAACGGGTAGCCGCACACCAGCGCGAAGAGCAGGAAGCCGGCGTAGTTGGTGAGGGCGAACGGGATGTCGCCGCGGGCGCGGCGCAGACGGGGCCCAGTGTCCGTAGTGGTCACGACGTCGGTCCTTTCCTAGATGATCGACGACCCGCGGGCGCGCTTGGCGATCGCGTTGGCGGCGAGCAGGAGTGCGAGCGAGATCAGGCTCTTGAGCATGCTGAGGACCGTCGCCAGCGACAGGCTGTTCCCGGTCATACCGACGTTGTAGACGTACAGGTCGAGCACCTGGATGTGTTCCCTGTTGAAGGCGTTCTGGAAGACGAAGTACTGCTCCATGCCGTTGTTCAGGATGTTGGCGATGGAGAGGACCAGCAGCACCACGTAGGTCGGCATCAGCATTGGGAACGTGATGTAGCGCATGAGCTGGAACCGGTTGGCGCCGTCGATCCGGGCCGACTCGTACAGCGACTGGTCGATGCCGGCGATGGCAGCGAGGTACATGATCGCGCCCCAGCCCAGGCCCTTCCACAGGCTCCAGGCGAGCATGGTCAGCCAGATGTGCTGGTCGCTGTCCAGGAACTTCATCGGGACCGTGATCAGCCCCCAGTCGTGCAGCGTGGTGTTGACCAGGCCCGACGTCGAGAACATCGAGAACGCGATCATGTACACGAGCACCCACGAGATGAAGTTCGGGAGCGTCGTGAGCGTCTGCACCGCGTTCCGGAACCAGCTGGCCCGGACCTCGTTGAGCAGCATCGCGAAGAAGACCGGCAGCAGCGACGTCGCGATGCCGAGGAAGCTCATGGCGAGGGTGTTCGCCATGACCTGCCCGATCTGCTCGAGCTGCGTCTGGGACGAGACCAGGATCTGGAACCACTGCCACCCGACGAACTCGCTGCCGCCCAGGCCGAGGGCCGGCTTGTAGTCGTAGAACGCTGTCACCCAGCCGAGCAGCGGCAGGTACGAGAACACGAACACGAGCACGAGGAAGGGCAGGATGACGAGAAACATCGACCGCGAGCTCTTGCCGTGGGCCGGCGCCTGTCTGCGCCGGCCGCGACCACCGCCCCTGTCCGCGTCGGCGGGTCCGGCATCCGGCGACGTGCGCGCACCGAGCACCTCCTGCGGCGCTCCCTGGGTAAGGCTCACGTGTCACTCCCTCGTGATCGGCCACATCGATGTGGCGGCGCGACGGCGAGCTGGAAGAGGCCAGCCCCGTCGAAGCGCTTCGATATTTTTACCAGAGATGCGCCTTGCCGTGCAATGACCAAAAGTTCACGGTTCGGCAACGAACGTCAGGAGCGTTCGTTGTCGAACCGTCGCGAGCTGGGGTGCTGCTCGGTCGTTCCGCGAGGTCAGGAGGGCAGAGTGGTCAGGAAGGTGCCGGCGTGCGCGGCTGTCAGTCGGGCTTGCCGGCCGGCCCGAACGCGGAGCTCTCCCGCTCGGTGAGCACGGCGGAGAGCAGGGTAGCGGACGGCTGCTCGCCCTCGAGGCACGCCATGACCCACGTCGACGGCGACAGCGCATCCCGAAGACCAGCATCATGACCGCGGGTCGTCGGCCTCGATGTCCATCATGGCCAGGGCGCCGACCATGGAGCCGCCGGTCACGCGGTCGAGGCCGCTCACGTCGTCCTGGGTCAGCAGCAGGACGTCGTGGTCGAAGTCCCGCGCACGGGTGACCACGCCCGCGACGAACTGCATGATGACGGGCACGCTGACACCTACGTGCCCGAGGGCGTGCTTGAGGGCGGGCGCCGTCTTCCAGTCCGGACAAGTCGTTGCCTCCCCTGCGCCCTCTGCCCTACTGTCGTGATGTCGACGGAGGTCGAAGCGCTTCGACATTGATTCGGCCGCCTTCCGTCGTTGACCGGGCACACTGACGTGCCGCGCTGCCCACGAAGGAGTGAAAGCCATGACAGCATCCCTGCTGACCGGTCGGCTGGACCGACGGTCGTTCCTCGGCTTCCTGGCGGTCGGAGCCGGCGTCGTCGGCGTACCGTCGCTGCTCACATCGTGCACCACCGCCGGCGGGTCCTCTGCGGCCCCTGGGGTCGTGACTGCCGGAAACCTGCCCGCCTACGTGCCCGTGGAGTACGCGAAGCCGGACTTCCCCAGCGTCAACGGCTCCACCGCGGGCTACGCCACCATGCCCGAGGAGCTCGTCACCGTCTTCGACTCGCCGCCCGGCTCGGGCGGCACCTACACGGCGATGACGCCGCTGTGGGCGGCGCTCCCGCCCACCGAGGGCAACCGGTACTTCGACGCGGTGAACGAGGCGGCCGGGACCACGATCAAGTTCCAGATCTCGGACGGCAACACCTACGGCGACAAGCTCGCCGCCGTGCTCGCGTCGCCGAAGGACGTGCCGGACTGGGTGTGCGTGCCCACGTGGAACGTCCCGCCGCGGTTCAACCAGGCCGTCGAGGGGGTGTTCGAGGACCTCACGCCCTTCCTGGCCGGCGACAAGGTGAAGAAGTACAAGAACCTCGCCAACATCCCGACGGACGCCTGGAAGTTCTGCGTCTTCGAGGACAAGCTCTACGGCCTGCCGTTCCCGGGAGACGTCATCGGGAACGCGATCTTCTACCGCGCCGACCTGTTCGAGGAGCAGGGCATCACCGAGCTGCCAGCCAGCGCCCAGGACCTGCTCGACCTGTGCAAGGAGCTCACCGACCCCGGCAAGAAGCAGTGGGGCGCCAACGACCTGTGGACGGCCGCGGGCATGATGTTCGCGGTGCCGAACCTCTGGAAGCTGGCAGACGACGGCTCGCTGATCCACAGGATCGAGACCGAGGAGTACCGGGCCGCCCTGGAATGGCAGATCAAGCTGTACAAGCAGGGCTCGGTGCACCCCGACGCCGTGGCCGACCACCCGGAGGCGCAGAAGCCGAACTTCGAGTCCGGCCAGGTCCTGATCACCGCCGACGGCGTCGGCGGCTGGGCCGAGGCGCTGGGCCGGATGCAGGAGGTGAACCCGGACTACGACCAGCGCCCCTTCGCACCGTTCGCCGCCGACGGCGGCACGCCGGTGATCTGGAGGGGCCAGCCGGTCGGCATCTTCTCGTTCCTGAAGAAGAACGACGACAAGGCGAAGATCGAGGAGCTGCTCGCAGTGGCCGACTTCCTGGCCGCGCCGTTCGGCACCACCGAGTACGCGCTGATCAGATACGGCGAGGAAGGCACGCACTACACGCTCGACAAGCAGGGCCTGCCGGTCCCGACCGAGCTCGCGGCCACCGAGGTGCAGGGGTCGTACATCTTCCTGGTGGACCCGCCGGTGGTGAACTCCACGGTGCAGTACCCGGGCTTCGTCGAGGCATTCTGCACGTGGATGGCCGACGGCGCCCAGTACCTCGCCGACCCGCCGTTCTATGGCATGCAGATCTCCGAGCCGGCCCAGTACGCGGCGCTGAAGACGCCGTTCGAGGACCTCGAGAAGGACATCGCGCGCGGGCGCAAGACGATGAAGGACCTCGATGCCGCCGTAGCGACCTGGAGCAGCTCCGGCGGTGAGGAACTGCGCGCGTTCTACCAGGACATCCTGGACAAGCAGTGAGTGCCACGAAATCGACGGTCAGTGGTCCGCCGCGCCGCAAGATACCTTGGACCACGCGGGCGCGGCGGGACCGTTCGCTGCTCATCATGGTGGCTCCGGCCGTCCTGCTGCTGGCCGTGTTCGCCTACGTGCCGATGCTCGGCAACGTGGTGGCCTGGCAGGACTACTCCCCGTACATCGGGATCCAGGAGAGCCCGTTCGTGGGGTGGGCCAACTTCGCGCGCGTGTTCACCAACCCGCTGTTCCTCGACGCGGTGGTGAACACGCTGATCATCACCGCGTTCCAGCTGGTTTTCTTCTTCCCGGTGCCCATCGTGCTGGCCCTGCTGCTGAACAGCGTGCTGACCCCGGGCCTGCGCTCCACCATCCAGTCGATCGTGTACCTGCCGCACTTCTTCTCCTGGGTGATCGTCGTGACGATCTTCCAGCAGATCTTCGGCGGTGCCGGCGTCGTGTCGACCCGGCTGCGTGAGGCGGGGTACTCGGGGTTCGACCTGATGACCAATCCGGACACGTTCCTGCTGCTCATCACGGCGCAGTCCGTCTGGAAGGACGCCGGCTGGGGGATCATCATCTTCCTCGCGGCGCTCGCCACCGTGGACCCACAGCTCTACGAGGCGTCGGTGGTCGACGGCGCCGGCCGGTGGCGTCGCATGTGGCACGTGACCCTCCCTGCGATGCGGCCGGTGATCATCCTGCTGCTGATCCTGCGGCTGGGCGACTCGCTCACCGTCGGGTTCGAGCAGCTCATCCTCCAGCGCGGCGCCGTCGGGACCGACGTCGCGGAGGTGCTCGACACATTCGTCTACTACCAGGGCGTCGTGAACGGCGACTGGGCCTTCGCCGCCGCCGCCGGGCTCGTCAAGGGCCTGGTCTCGCTCGCCCTGGTGCTCGGGGCCAACAAGCTCGCCCACCTCGTGGGCGAGGCGGGGGTGTACCAGCGCGCATGACAATCCGAACAGAGAATCACACCAAGAAGCACGCGCCGAAGCAGCCGGAGCGGCGGCCGTCGAAGCGACCACCCCAGCGCTCGGCCCGATACCGCGCCTTGCTGCGCGGCAAGAACAGGCCGGTCTGGGAGGAGGACCCCAGCCCGCTGGGACTTCTCGTCAAGGCGGTGGCGCTGCTGCTCATCGTGGGTACGGTGATCTACCCCCTGTACACGGTGGTGCTCACCAGCATCTCCACCCAGGCGGACATCACCCGGGCCGGTGGCCTCGTCACCGTGCCCGGCGGCCTGACGCTGTCGGCCTACAGCCAGATCCTGTCCGGCGGGATCGTCACGCGGGCCACGATCGTCAGCATCGGGATCACGGTGGTCGGTACGGTGCTCTCCACCACGGTGTCCGTGCTCGGGGCGTTCGGGCTGAGCAGACCGGGCTCCTTCGCCCACCGGCCGGTGCTGTTCATCTTCCTTGTCACCATGTTCTTCGGTGCGGGGATGATCCCGACCTACCTGCTGGTGAGCAACCTCGGGCTGATCGACAGCTACTGGTCGCTCATCCTCCCGGGGGCGGTGAGCGCGTTCAACGTACTCATCCTGCGGGCGTTCTTCATGGGAATCGACCAGTCCATCATCGACGCCGCCCGGATCGACGGCGCGGGGGACTGGCGCATCCTGGGGCAGATCGTCCTGCCCATGTCGAGGGCTGTGATAGCGGTGGTCTCGCTGTTCTACGGCGTCGGCTACTGGAACGCGTTCTTCAACGCGATGCTCTACATCAACGACAACGCGAAGTGGCCGCTGCAGCTTGTGCTGCGGTCCTATGTGCTGCAGGGGGTGACGCTCCCCGGCAGCGGCGTGGGCCAGGTCGACGTTGACGCCGGCGCGGTGACCGGCCTGCCCGTGAAGATGGCGGTGATGATACTGGCGATCGTGCCGATCCTCGTGGTGTACCCGCTGGTACAGCGGCACTTCACGAAGGGCGTCATCTTCGGCGCCATCAAGGGGTGAGCAACGGGGTGTGCCCGCCGTCAGCCGCTCGCGGCGGCGGGTCCGAACGCCGAGCTTGCGCGCTCGGTGAGCACGGGGGCGAGCAGCCGGGTCTCGGACGGCTGCTCGCCTTCGAGACGTGCCATGACCATGTCGACGGCCACCTTGCCGATGTCCTCGGCGGGCAGGTCGATGCTGGTCATCGGGATGCGCTGGGAGAGTGCCACGTCCCTGGGGCACACCGCCACGACAGACATGTCGGCGCCGACGACGATGCCGCGATCGGCCAGCCGCGCCAGGACGTGGGGGAGCGCCGCCTCGTTGTGCACGATGATCCCCGTGGTGTCCGGAGCGGTCGCCAGCAGCGTGTCCACGGCCTCCGATGCGCCGGACGGCGTGGTGTCGCACGCCTCTACCTTGACCGTCACGCCGGAGCTCGTGGCCTGGTTGCGCAGCCCGCGTATCAGCCGCTCGGCGTAGGACGTGTGCCGCCGCAGCACCTCGGGTGGCGAGCCGATGAGTGCGATGTCTGTGTGGCCGGCGTTCGCGAGGTGCCGGACGGCGAGCCGGCCTGCGGCCTCGAAGTCGAGGTCGACGCAGCTCAGCCCTTCCGGGTCCTGCGGCAGGCCGATGAGCACGGTGGGCTGCTTGGCGGCGGCCACGAGCGGCACGCGCGGGTCGTCGGCCTCGATGTCCATCATGACCAGGGCGTCCACCATGGAGCCGCCGGTCACGCGGTCGAGGCCGCTCACGTCGTCCTGGGTCAGCAGCAGGACGTCGTGGTCGAAGTCCCGCGCACGGGTGACCACGCCCGCGACGAACTGCATGATGACGGGCACGCTCACCCCCACGCGCAGCGGCGCCATGAGCGCTATGACGTTGGTGCGGGACGAGGCCAGCGCCCGCGCCCCGGCATGCGGTCGGTAGCCGAGCTTTTCGATCGCGCGCTCCACGCGAGCCCGCGTGGGCGCGGAGATGGGCCGCTTGCCCGACAGCACGTACGACACGGTCGAGGTCGAGACCCCCGCCGACTTGGCGACGTCGTCGATCGTAGCCACAGTGCTCCTTTCGGTCCGGCATCGCAGTGTATTTGTGTGAGTGTGCCTGGTGCAGTGGCAGGTGGTGACCACGGCGCGCCGGACACAAGTGTGTCGCACGTTAGGGAAGCGCTTCGACGATAGTCTAGTCATTTTGTCTCAGATCGCTACTGGACACGTGTGTATGCCTGGGGTTAGCGTGTTGAAACGCTTCGACGATCCTGGCGCAGCAGTTGGATCGTCCGAGCCCCTGTGGGCTCTGTGAACCAAGGAGATGCAATGAAGCACAAGCGGACCATGACTGCCGTGGCGGCCGCGCTGGCCGGCGCCCTGGCGCTGACTGGCTGCACCGGCCAGAGCGCCGCCGGCGGCGACACCGATGACAGCACGCTGACGATCTGGCACTACGAGAACGAGGACTCGGCGATGGGCCAGGCGTGGGCCAAGGCCATCGAGATCTTCAAGGAGGAGAACCCGGACGTCACGGTCGACGTCGAGAAGCAGACGTTCGAGCAGATCCAGAAGAACGCCAAGATCGTGCTCACGGGCGACGACGTGCCCGACGTCATGGAGTTCAACAAGGGCAACGCGACGGCGGGCCAGCTCGCCGCGCAGGGCCTCCTGACCCCGCTGACCGACGCTGCCACCGAGCGCGGCTGGGACGAGAAGCTGACCGGCTCGCTCGCGACCACCGCGACGTACGACGAGCAGGGGCTCATGGGCTCCGGCGAGTGGTACGGGGTGCCGAACTACGGCGAGTTCGTCGGGGTCTACTACAACAAGGACATGTTCGCCGAGCAGGGGCTCGAGGTGCCGACCACCCTCGACGAGTTCGACGACGTGCTGGCCGCCTTCAAGAAGAAGGGCATCACGCCGCTGGCCGAGGCCGGCGCCGAGTACCCGCTGGGCCAGCTCTGGTACGAGCTCGTGCTCGCCTACGGCGACCGCGCCCTGGTCGACGACTACCAGCTCTTCAAGAACGACGTCGACTTCCACAACGAGGCGATGACCAAGGCCACCGAGAAGCTCGACGAGTGGATCGACAAGGGCTACATCGCTTCCGACTCCGCGGCGCTCACCGCCGAGGACATGGGCGTCTCGTTCATCGACGGCACGTACCCGCTCATGGTCAGCGGGTCCTGGTGGTTCGGCCGCCTCGTCGCGGAGACCAAGGCCGACTGGGGCCAGTTCAACTTCCCGGGTAACACGCTGCACACGGGCTCGTCGGGAAACCTCTGGGTGGTCCCGACCAACGCCGACTCCCCGAGCCTGGCCGAGGAGTTCATCGACATCACGCTGCGGCCCGAGGTGCAGAACGTGCTTGCCGAGGAGGGCGGCCTGCCCGTGGCCGGCGACGCGTCGGTGATCAAGGACGAGCGCACGCGCGAGCTCACGGAGAACTTCCAGGCGATCCTGGACGACGACGGCCTCGCGTTCTACCCGGACTGGCCGGTGGCCGGCTACTACGACGTGATCGTCAGCGAGCTGCAGTCCCTGGTCAACCGGTCCAAGACGCCGTCCGAGGTGCTGGACGGGCTGCAGAGCTCGTACGACGAGGGCAAGGCCGACCTGCTCGATGGCTGACAGCACCCTGACCGAAGAGCGCTCGCGGGCGGCCGGCCGCCCGCGAGCCTCGCGCGGGACGCGCCGCCGTCGGGCAGCGTGGGTGGGGTACCTGCCCTACCTGCTGCCCGGCGCGGCCGCGTTCATCGTGGTGATCGGGTACCCGCTCGTGACGAACGTGTACTTCAGCCTGTTCAAGTGGCGCGGCGGCATGGCGCCGCTGCGCTGGAACGGGCTGGGCAACTACGTGGACCTGCTGGGCGACGACAAGTTCTGGACGTCGTTCGGCAACTCGCTGGCGATGATCGTCGCGATGGTGCTGGTGCCCACGCTGCTGGGCCTGGTGCTCGCGGCGGTGCTGTTCGACTACCTCGGACGGCGGTTCGGCGAGCGCGTCTCGTCGGTGCTGCGGGCCACGTACTACCTGCCGCAGATCCTGCCCGTCGCTGTGGCGGGCGTGCTGTGGAACTGGATCCTGAACTCCCAGACCGGCGCGCTCAACGTGATCCTGCGCGGGATCGGCGTCGAGACGCCGCCCAACTGGCTGGGCGATCCCAGCACGGCCCTGCCGTCGGTGATGCTCGTGCTGATCTGGGTGCAGATGGGCTACCCGGTGGTCATCTTCATGGCCGCGCTGCAGCGCGTGGACCCGGAGCTCTACGAGGCGGCCGAGCTCGACGGCGCCGGCTGGTGGGACCGGTTCCGGGCCATCACCGTGCCCCAGATCCGGCCGGAGACCTTCGTGGTGACGCTGACCTGCACGGTGGCGGCCCTGAAGGTGTTCGGGCCCATCTACGTGCTGACCCGCGGCGGGCCCGAGAGCTCGACCCTCGTGCCGAGCTACTACTCGTACCTGAACTTCTTCGACAAGTCGCAGGTCGGCTACGGGTCCGCGATCGCCACGGTGCTCACGCTCGTGATCGTGGCGGTGGCGCTGATCATCCTCGGCCTGCAGAACCGGGCCGAACGACGTGAGAGGGAGGGGGTCTGACATGGCCGTCGCCACAGACCTGCGGCCCACCCAGGTGCGGGCCACCGCGATCGACTCCCGGTACCGGCGCGGCGCGGGCCGCTGGCTCGTCCTGGCCACCGCGGTGCTCGTGGGCCTCGCCGTCCTCGCGCCGTTCGGGATCATGCTGCTCAACGCGTTCAAGTCGCCGCAGGACTACGCGGCGAACGGGCCGCTGTCCCTGCCGTCGGGCCTCTACCTCGACGGCGTGGTGGCCTTCTGGGAGCGCACCGACTTCCCGGTCAAGCTCTGGAACTCGGTGTTCATCGCAGGCGTAGTGGCCGTGCTGGGGGCGCTGCTGTCCCTGCTCAACGCGTACGCGATAGGCATCGGCCGGGTGAAGGGGCGGCTGTGGATCGTCGCACTGTTCCTGCTGGCGAACATGCTGCCGCAGGAGGCGCTGATCTACCCGTTGTTCACCATGGCGCAGTCCGTCGGGCTGTCGAACTCGCAGTGGTCGGTGATCATCATCTTCACGGTCATCCAGTCGGCGTTCGGTACCTATCTGCTGTCCTCGGTGCTGGGCACGTTCCCGCCCGCGCTCCTGGAGGCGGCGGCGCTCGACGGCGCGACCCGGTGGCGCATCCTCTGGCAGGTCGTGTTCCCGATCGTGCGGCCGACGCTCTCGGTCCTGATGATCTTCTTCTTCATCTGGACCTGGAACGAGTTCTTCATCCCGCTGGTGATGCTGACCAGCAACGACACCCAGACCATCCCCATCGCCCTGGCCTCCCTGCAGGGCGATCGCATGATGGACGCACCGACCATCAACGCGGGCTCGCTCGTCTCCCTCGTGCCGGCCGTCGTGTTCTTCCTGATCTTCCAGCGCACCCTGACCCGGGGCGTGACTGCCGGGGCGGTCAAGTGAGCCCGTCCCATAACGCCGAACAGAAACGAGTGAGGCTTCAGCCATGAGATTCACCGACGGCTACTGGAATCTGCGCCCCGGCGTCGAGATGCTCCGTCCCCGCGACATCGACTCGGTCGAGGCGGGCACCGACACCCTGACCGTGTACGCGCCCACGGCGCCGATCACGCGGCGCGGCGACACCCTGAACCGCCCGGTGGTGACCGTGACGTTCGACGCCCCGGCGGACGACGTGATCGGCGTCCGGATCGAGCACCACCAGGGCCGCCGCGACCCCGGCCCGCACTTCGCGGTCAACCGGGAGCCGGGCGCGGTCAAGGTCGTCGTGCCCGGCGAGCTGGGCGAGGGCCCCGCAGAGCTGGTCTCCGGCGGGCTCACGGCGCGCGTCTCGACCGACGGCCCGTGGCACGTCGACTTCGTGGCCGACGGCGAGGTGCTCACCTCCTCCTCCGACCGGAGCGTCGGGATCGCGAGCACGCCGGACGGCGACTTCGTGCACGAGCAGCTCGGGCTCGGCGTCGGCGAGCACGTCTACGGCCTGGGCGAGCGGTTCGGCGCGTTCGTGAAGAACGGCCAGAGCGTCGACGTCTGGAACGAGGACGGCGGCACCGCGAGCGAGCAGGCGTACAAGAACGTGCCGTTCTACCTGACCGACCGCGGCTACGGCGTGTTCGTGGCCCACCCCGAGCGGGTGTCGTTCGAGGTGGGCTCCGAGGTGGTCAGCCGCGCCCAGTTCTCGGTGCCCGGGCAGTCGCTCCAGTACTACGTCATCCACGGCCCGACGCCGGCCGACATCCTGCGCCGGTACACGGCCCTGACCGGGCGGCCCGCCGTCGTCCCGGCCTGGTCGTACGGGCTGTGGCTGTCGACGTCGTTCACCACGAGCTACGACGAGGAGACCGTCAACAGCTTCATCGACGGCATGGCCGAGCGGGACATCCCGCTGACTGTCTTCCACTTCGACTGCTTCTGGATGCGGCAGTTCCACTGGTGCGACTTCGTGTGGGACCCGGCGACGTTCCCGGACCCCGAGGGCATGCTGGCCCGGCTGCACGACCGCGGCCTGAAGGTCTGCGTGTGGATCAACCCCTACATCGCCCAGCGCTCGCACCTGTTCCGCGAGGGTCAGGAAAAGGGGTACCTGGTCAAGACGCCGGAGGGCGACGTCTGGCAGTGGGACAAGTGGCAGGCCGGCATGGGCCTGGTCGACTTCACCAACCCCGACGCCGCCGCCTGGTACCGGGACAAGCTGCGCGTGCTGCTGGGCCAGGGCGTGGACGCCTTCAAGACCGACTTCGGCGAGCGCATCCCCACGGACGTCGTCTGGCACGACGGGTCCGACCCGCAGCGGATGCACAACTACTACGCGAGCCTCTACAACAAGGTCGTCTTCGAGCTCCTCGAGGAGGAGCGGGGGCACGGCGAGGCCGTGGTGTTCGCGCGGTCCGCGACCGCGGGCACGCAGGCCTACCCGGTGCACTGGGGCGGCGACTGCGAGTCCACGTTCGTCTCCATGGCGGAGTCCCTGCGCGGCGGCCTGTCGCTGTCGCTGTCCGGGTTCGGCTACTGGAGCCACGACATCGGCGGGTTCGAGGGCACGCCCGACCCCGCGGTGTTCAAGCGGTGGGCCGCGTTCGGCCTGCTGTCCTCGCACTCGCGGCTGCACGGGTCCAGCTCCTACCGCGTCCCGTGGGCGTTCGACGACGAGGCCGTCGACGTCACGCGGAAGTTCACGAAGCTGAAGCTGCGGCTCATGCCGTACCTCGGCCGGCTCGGCCACGTGGCCGCCGAGGAGGGCACGCCGGTCATGCGCCCGATGGTGCTGCAGTTCCCCGAGGACCGGACCGCCGCGTCCGTCGACACCCAGTACATGCTGGGGCCGTCGCTGCTGGTCGCGCCCGTCTTCCACGAGTCCCGCGCGGAGTACTACCTGCCGGAGGGTGAGTGGACCCGCCTGCCGGACGTGGCCGCGGCCGGCCTGGCACCGACCGTCACTGGTTCGCGCTGGGTCGCCGAGGAGCACGGCTTCGACACCCTCCCGGTGCTCGTGCGGCCCGGCACGGTGCTGCCCGTCGGCGCGCGGGACGACCGGCCCGACTACGCGTGGGCCGAGGGCGTGACGCTACGCTGCACACGTCTGCCCGAGGGGTTCGACGAGGAGGTCCTGGTACCCGGCGGCACCGGCGCCCCGGCGACGTTCCGTGTGCGGTACGCATCCGGCGTCGTGCAGGTGACCAGCGACGACGCGCCCGGCGAGTGGAGCGTCGAGAATGACGGAAAGATCGTTCGGGCCACCGGCCCGGGAGAGGTGACACTGTGAGCGCACGGACATTCCCCACGGAGTTCCTCTGGGGATCGGCGACGGCGTCGTACCAGATCGAGGGCGGCGCGAGCGAGGGCGGGCGCGGCCCGTCCATCTGGGACACGTTCTCGCACACCCCCGGCAAGACGCTGAACGGTGACACGGGCGACGTCGCGGACGACCACTTCCACCGGTGGCAGGAGGACGTCGAGCACATCAAGAACCTGGGGCTCGGCGCGTACCGGTTCTCCATCGCGTGGCCGCGCGTGCAGCCGGGCGGCTCGGGCGAGTTCAACGCCGAGGGCATCCGGTTCTACTCCGACCTCGTCGACGGGCTGCTCGCCGCGGGCGTGAAGCCCGTGGTCACGCTCTACCACTGGGACCTGCCGCAGGAGCTGGAGGACGCCGGCGGCTGGACCAACCGCGAGACCGCTTATGCCTTCGGCCGGTACGCGCGGCGGATGGCGGAGGAGCTGGGCGACCGCATCGACGTCTGGACCACGCTCAACGAGCCCTGGTGCACGGCGTACCTGGGCTACGGCTCGGGCGTCCACGCACCGGGCCGCACGGAGCCCCTGGCCGCGCTGCAGGCGGTGCACCACCTGAACCTGGCGCACGGCCTCGCCGTCCAGCAGATCCGCGAGGTGCTCGGCGACGCCGCGAGGACGTCGATCACCCTGAACCTGCACGTGTTCCGGCCGGACGACCCGTCGTCCGAAGCGGACCAGGGCGCCGTCCGGAAGGTCGACGCACTGGCCAACCGGGCGTTCCTCGGGCCGGTCCTGGACGGCGCGTACCCCGCCGACCTGCTGGAGAACACCGCGTCGGTCACCGACTGGTCGTTCGTGCAGGATGGCGACCTGGAGATCACCCAGCAGCCGCTCGACGTGCTGGGCGTCAACTACTACTCGACGGCGCGCGTGCGGCACTTCTCCGGGCAGGGGGAGCGCCAGCAGGCCGACGGCCACAAGGACTCCGCCGGCACCCCCTGGATCGCGGCGGACGACGTCGAGTTCCTGCCGCAGCCCGGCCCGTACACCGCCATGGGCTGGAACATCGAGCCGTCCGGTCTCACGGACCTGCTGATCTCGCTGCGCGACACCTACCCGGACCAGCCGCTCATGGTCACCGAGAACGGCGCGGCGTTCGACGACGAGGTCACCGTCGAGGACGGCGTCGCGCGGGTGCACGACGCGCTGCGCGTGTCCTACCTGCACGACCACGTCGAGGCCCTCGGCCTCGCGCGCGACAAGGGCGTGGACGTGCGCGGGTACTTCGCGTGGTCGCTGCTCGACAACTTCGAGTGGGCCTACGGGTACGACCGCCGGTTCGGCATCATCCGGGTCGACTACGAGACCCAGGAGCGCACCTGGAAGGACTCGGCGTACTGGTACCGCCGCCTGGCGACGACGGGCGTGCTCCCCGGCACGGACGAGGTCTCCCCGGCCTAGTTGTCAGACCCCCGAGCAGCTGTCAGACGTACAGGTCACTTGGGTGACCTGTACGTCTGACACCTCCGCGAGAATCTGACAACTGAGGTTCGGTACTTTCAGGGAATGACGAAGAACGGGTCGTTGGGCGTGACGTTGAGCGGCGCGCTCGCCCGCACGCAGACCGCCGCACGGGTCCCCGCCCTGTCCGCGGCCGCGGGCCGCGCGGGCGAGGTGGCCTGGTCCGGCGTCGCCCATGCCCCGTGGGCCGGCAGCCCGACGCCCGAGCACGCCTTCCGCATCGGGTCGGTCACCAAGCCCATGGTCGCCGTGGCGGTGCTCCGGCTCGTCGCCGAAGGCGCGGTGGCGCTCGCGGACCCGGTCGGCAGGCACCTGCCGGACGCGCCCGCCCCGGACGCCACGGTCCGCCAGCTCCTCACGCACACGAGCGGCCTGCAGGCCGAGTTCCCCGGCCCGTGGTGGGAGCGGCACGGCGGGCCCACGTGGGACGAGCTGGTCCGGTCCGGCGTCGAGCAGATCTGGGACCCGGGCGAGCAGTATCACTACAGCAACCCGGGCTTCGCGGTGCTGGGCCGGCTGGTCGAGGTGGTCCGCGGCCGCGCCTGGGACACGGTGCTCCGTGACGAGCTGTGGGGCCCGCTGGGCATGACGGCCACCGGCCGCGTACCCGTAGGCCCGCACGTCACGGGGTACGCGGTCCACCCGCACGCGGACCTGGTACACCACGAGCCCGTGGCCGAGTACCGGGCGGCGGGGCCCGCCGGCGAGGTGTGGTCCACCCCCTCGGACCTGGTGCGGTTCGGCATGTGGCTCGTGGGCGGCGAGGCCGACCGCGACGCCGGTGAGGCGGTGCTCCCGCTCGCCCTGCGCCGCCAGATGGCCGTCCCGCGCGTGGTCGTCGACGACGCCGGGCCGGCCGGCGGGCCGTGGCCCACCGCCCACGGTCTGGGCGTGCGCGTGCGCCAGGACGGCACGGTGCGCACGATCGGCCACGGCGGGTCGGTGCCGGGCTTCACCGCGGATCTCCGGGCGGACGCCGCGACGGGCGACGTCGTGGCGGTCTGCGGCTCGTCGACGCACGGGATCGGCGGTGGGGCCGCTCTGCTCGCGGCCTTGCAGGGTGCCGCGCCACCTGTGCTGCTGCCGCTCCGCGGGTCGGGCGACGCCGTCGGGCGGGGCGCGATCACCGGCACCTGGTACTGGGGGCCGTTCCCGCACACCGTGAGCGTCGACGCGGCGGGCCGCGTCGATCTGCGGTCCCCTGACGGCGGCCGCGGCACCGTCTTCGACGACGTCGGAGGCGAGCTGCGCGGCGTCGAGGGCGGCTACTGGCTGGGGGAGCGGTTCGAGGTGCGCGACGCCGGGGACGGGGCCCCCGCGCTGGACGTAGGCACCTTCCACTTCACGCGCGCGCCGTACGATCCGGCCACGGCCGTGCCCGGCGGAGTCGACCGGCGAGGCTGGCACCGCCCGGGCTCCGCTGGGTGACGGGCGGGTGTCCGACGGGTGTCCGGCGGGACACGCCCAAGCGTCGCGACACGCCGCTGACTCAGATCACTTTTCGGGTCTCGCGGACGCTCTCGGGGGCGCGTGAGGTGCACTTTCTGGCGCCCGGCGCGGCCCTCCCGACGGCGCCCGCGAACCGCGGCACGCCGCCTCCCAGGCAGTGTCAGAGGCTCGTGGGAGCATGGTCCATGAGCGTCTCGGGCGGTTTCGATATCTGATTGGCAGGGTGGTTCGTTCGCCCTCAACCACAACATGTCGTAGGCGAGCGAATGTCAGACACCAGGTGTAGTGTTTGGTGCAGCGGGAGACGCAGACCCGCAAACAAAGCACACCGGTGCAATTTCACGGGTGTCCTTCGAGGTCAGAGGAGGCGGACATGAGCGTCACGGTCTACAGCAAGCCGGCATGCGTCCAGTGCGACGCGACGTACCGGGCACTGGATCGCAAGGGTGTCGAGTACACGGTCGTCGACATCACGCAGGACGCCGAGGCGCTCGAGATGGTTCGCGGTCTCGGATACCTCCAGGCGCCGGTCGTCGTAGCCGGTGACACTCACTGGTCAGGCTTTCGCCCCGACCAGATCAGCGCGGTCGCCGCGCTGCAGGCCACCTCGGCCTGACCTGCAGGACAGCAACGTCGGCAAGGAGGCGTGACGTGGGTTCTCTCGTCTACTTCTCCAGCGTGTCGGAGAACACGCACCGGTTCGTCCAGAAGCTCGCACTCGAAGAGCTGGGGATGTCGGTGCACAGGATCCCGCTGCGCCCGGCCGACGGCTTCCTGCGCGTGGACGAGCCCTACGTCCTCATGGCCCCCACCTACGGTGGCGGCAACGAGGGCGGGGCCGTCCCGCGGCAGGTGAGGAAGTTCCTCAACGACGAACACAACCGGTCGCTCGTCCGCGGCGTCATCGCCGCGGGGAACACCAACTTCGGGGCTGCGTACTGCATCACCGGGGACATCATCGCTGCGAAGTGCGATGTCCCGTACCTCTACGCCTTCGAACTACTGGGTACCGCGCAGGACGTCGCGCGCGTCCGCAACGGATTGGGACGATTTTGGCAGCAACAACCACTGAGCCTGTCAGCCTGACTGAGGGCCTGAGCGAGATCCCCCTGGAGAGCATCCAGATGGACTACCACTCGCTCAACGCCATGCTGAACCTGTACGGGCCGGACGGGAAGATCCAGTTCGAGAAGGACCGCGAGGCGGCCCGCCAGTACTTCCTGCAGCACGTGAACCCGAACACCGTCGACTTCGAGTCGCTCGAGGCGAAGCTCGAGCACCTCGTCGAGGCCAAGTACTACGACCCCACCGTGCTGGCGAAGTACTCCGGCGCGTTCGTCAAGGAGCTGTTCCAGCTCGCGTACTCGAAGAAGTTCCGCTTCGAGACCTTCCTGGGCGCCTTCAAGTACTACACCTCGTACACGCTCAAGACGTTCGACGGCAAGAAGTACCTGGAGCACTTCGAGGACCGCGTCGCCATGGTCGCGCTCGGCCTGGCCGACGGCGACGAGCAGACGGCGCGCGACATCGTCGAGGAGGTCATCTCCGGGCGGTTCCAGCCGGCGACGCCGACCTTCCTCAACGTCGGCAAGGCGCAGCGCGGTGAGCCCGTGTCCTGCTTCCTGCTGCGCATCGAGGACAACATGGAGTCGATCGCGCGCGGCATCAACTCCGCGCTGCAGCTCTCCAAGCGCGGCGGCGGTGTGGCGCTGCTCCTGAGCAACATCCGCGAGCACGGCGCGCCGATCAAGCACATCGAGAACCAGTCGTCGGGCGTCATCCCCGTGATGAAGCTCCTGGAGGACTCCTTCTCCTACGCGAACCAGCTCGGCGCGCGCCAGGGTGCCGGTGCGGTGTACCTGCACGCGCACCACCCCGACATCATGCGGTTCCTCGACACCAAGCGCGAGAACGCGGACGAGAAGATCCGCATCAAGACGCTCTCGCTCGGCGTCGTCATCCCGGACATCACGTTCGAGCTGGCCAAGAAGAACGCGGACATGCACCTGTTCAGCCCGTACGACGTCGAGCGCGTCTACGGCAAGCCGTTCGCCGACATCTCCATCTCGGAGAAGTACGACGAGCTCGTGGCCGACGACCGCATCCGCAAGACCACGATCAGCGCGCGCGACTTCTTCCAGACGCTCGCGGAGCTGCAGTTCGAGTCCGGCTACCCGTACATCATGTTCGAGGACACGGTGAACGCGGCGAACCCGATCAAGGGCCGCATCACGCACTCGAACCTGTGCTCCGAGATCCTGCAGGTCTCGACCCCGTCGACGTTCAACGAGGACCTCTCGTACGACCAGGTCGGCCGGGACATCTCCTGCAACCTGGGCTCGCTGAACATCGCCAAGGCGATGGACTCGCCGGACTTCGGCCGCACCATCGACACCGCGATCCGCGCGCTGACCGCGGTGAGCGACCAGACGTCGATCGAGTCGGTCCCGTCGATCAAGCTGGCCAACGACCAGGGGCACGCCATCGGCCTTGGCCAGATGAACCTGCACGGCTACCTCGCCCGCGAGCGCATCTACTACGGCTCGGACGAGGGCGTCGACTTCACGAACATCTACTTCTACACCGTGGCCTACCACGCGATCGCGGCGTCCAACCGCCTGTCGATCGAGCGCAAGAAGAAGTTCGGTGGGTTCGAGGACTCGAAGTACGCCACCGGCGAGTACTTCGACAAGTACGTCGAGCAGGAGTGGAAGCCGGCCACGGAGCGCGTCGCGCGCCTCTTCGCCGCCGCCGGCGTGGCGATCCCGACGCAGGACGACTGGCGCGCGCTCAAGGCCTCGGTCATGGAGCACGGCATCTACAACCAGAACCTTCAGGCCGTGCCGCCCACGGGTTCGATCAGCTACATCAACAACTCGACGTCGTCGATCCACCCGGTCCCGGCCAAGATCGAGATCCGCAAGGAAGGCAAGCTCGGCCGCGTCTACTACCCGGCGCCGTACATGACGAACGACAACCTGGACTACTACCAGGACGCGTACGAGATCGGGTACGAGAAGATCATCGACACGTACGCCGCGGCGACGCAGCACGTGGACCAGGGCCTCTCGCTGACCCTGTTCTTCCCGGACACGGTGACCACGCGTGACGTGAACAAGGCGCAGATCTACGCGTGGCGCAAGGGCATCAAGACCCTGTACTACATCCGGTTGCGCCAGCTCGCCCTGGAGGGCACTGAGGTGGACAACTGCGTAAGCTGCATGCTCTAGAGCATTAAGGCGGCGCCTGTCCTGGCGCGCCCGCACCGACCATGATCAGCCCGGCCGCAGCCGCCGTCGTACATCGGAAGAAGAACGAAGATGTCGCCCACAGGGAAGCTCAAGCTCATCGATCGCGTGACAGCGATCAACTGGAACCGCCTCGAGGACGAGAAGGACCTCGAGGTCTGGGACCGTCTCGTCGGTAACTTCTGGCTGCCCGAGAAGGTCCCGGTCTCCAACGACATCCAGTCGTGGAACACCCTCTCGGCGCACGAGAAGACCATGACCTCGCGGGTGTTCACCGGGCTGACCCTCCTGGACACCATCCAGGGCACGGTCGGAGCGGTGTCGCTGATCCCCGACGCGCTCACCCCGCACGAGGAGGCGGTGTACACCAACATCGCCTTCATGGAGAGCGTGCACGCGAAGAGCTACTCCTCGATCTTCTCCACGCTGCTGTCCACGCCGGAGATCGACAACGCGTTCGAGTGGTCCGAGAACAACGCGAACCTGCAGAAGAAGGCGGAGATCGTCCTCGACTACTACCGGGGCGACGACCCGCTGAAGCGCAAGGTCGCCTCGACGATGCTCGAGTCGTTCCTGTTCTACTCCGGCTTCTACGCGCCGATGTACTGGTCCTCGCGGGCGAAGCTCACGAACACCGCCGACCTGATCCGCCTCATCATCCGTGACGAGGCGGTGCACGGGTACTACATCGGCTACAAGTACCAGAAGGGCCTCGCGCAGCTGACGCAGCCCGAGCAGGACGACCTCAAGGCGTACACGTTCGACCTGCTCTTCGAGCTGTACGAGAACGAGGTGGAGTACACCGACTCGCTGTACGGCGAGCTGGGGCTGACCGAGGACGTCAAGAAGTTCCTGCGGTACAACGGCAACAAGGCCCTGATGAACCTGGGCTACGAGGCGTTGTTCCCCAAGGAGGACACCGACGTCAACCCGGCCATCCTCGCGGCGCTGTCGCCGAACGCGGACGAGAACCACGACTTCTTCTCGGGGTCCGGCTCGTCGTACGTGATCGGCAAGGCCGTGGAGACCGAGGACGACGACTGGGACTTCTGACCCCCCGTCGCCCGTAGCGGCAGACCAGAGGCCCGGAACCGCGGAAACCCGCGGTGCCGGGCCTCTTTGCGTGCCGACTTCCAGAGACATAGGAGGTCGGAGATGGACAGGAATGGCCTTTCGGAGTTGTCAGGTGGCATATGCGCACCTGACACGGGAGCGCGGGGTGGTCCGCCGACCGGATTTTGTTCGGCGCGCCATCGAGGTCTGCCACTGCGCGCCTTTCGAGGCGTGGGGAGGGCATAACATGCCTGGCATGTGGATAGCCTCCCGGGCGCCCGACCTGCCCGGCGGCGATCTTTGCGGGGTGTGTGGCGGGGCCTGGCGCGCTTGGTGGTCCGGCAGCCAGGACTGCACAATAAGCAATAATGCCTGGGGGTGAAGATTGCGCATGGCGCATGTTTGCCATACTGTCGTTCTTGGATGCAGATCGCAGCCACCAGAACCGCTCCGGCCTTGGAGCGCCGACCGCCAGGAACCCGCCATGATGCCTCGTGCTGCTGCTGTCCTCATGACCACACTCCATGTACTCATGGACCGCTCCCACGGCCAGAAGAAGGACCGGGGTGCGACCGCTGTCGAGTACGCCTTCCTCGCCGGCTTCGTTGCGTTGGCGATCGTCGCCACGCTCGTCTTGCTCGGCCCGAAGCTCGACGCATTCTTCGTGAAGGCGCTCAACGGGCTGCCCTGACCGGGGCGCAGCCAACTCCTTCCCCGTGGACCAGGGCGCTCCGTGGAGTATGAACCGTTCATGCCCGGTTGGCGACCGTGGTTCACCCATGACGCTCTCGAGAGAATCCCGCTGCGCGGCCTGCTCGCCGCCGTCGTCGCGCTGCTGCTGTTCGCCGCCGTGGCGCTCGTCGCCGCACCGCCCGCCGGTGCTTTGCCGCCCGGGACGCCGTCCAAGGCCACCGCACAGTCCGAGCTCAACGCGTTGACCGTCCGCACGGAGGAGTCGATGACCGGCTACTCCCGCGACCTCTTCCCGCACTGGATCAGCCAGGGCAACAACTGCGACACCCGTGAGGTAGTGCTCAAGCGCGACGCCGACTCCGTCACCGTAGGCTCCGACTGCTACCCCACCTCCGGCCGCTGGTACAGCTACTACGACGGCGCGATCTGGTCGCAGGCCTCCGACCTCTCATCGGCGATGAAGACGATCCCGTGACGGCTGCAGACGTTACGGACACCCCGCAGGTAGCCGGCCGGCGGCACGATGACGCCTGAGCGTCCGACCCCGGTACGACGGCGCTGCCCGGGGTAGCGGCCTTGAAGACGACCGCCCCGCGGACCGGGTCGCCGTCAGCCCTGGCTCTCGCCCGTTCTGTGGGACGTGGACACCGAGGACTGGAAGTCCCGCGACGCCGCCAAGGTCGCGCGGACCGCCATCTCCAACGCCGAGCCCAACGCCGTCATCCTGATGCACGACACCAACCCCACATCGGTGGCCGTAGTACCCGAGATCCTGAGCACCCTGACGCTCCGTGGCTACCACTTCGTGACGGGCAGCCACTTGCTAGCCACCCTCTGAATCTGTCCCCCGAGGCTCGATGGCGTCCCCTTGGCCGCAGCCGCGCAGGGCTCGAGCCACTGCGGATCCGGGCCTCTTCGCGTGCCGGCTCCCCACGAGCACAGGAGCCGGAGATGGAGGACGTTTGCGACATGTCGCCGACGGGTCACCATTGACGACACGTGTGATATGTCCTATGTTAAGTGCGCCGCCGTCGGCCCAACGCGCTCTCCCCAGATGACACCCGCGGTCGCGGTTGCTGCCCGAATCAATGGAGATTCACGAGAGGAACCGGTAATGGCTTCGCTCTTTCGTGCCAGGCGGATATTGTCATCGTTCAGGCGGACGCTGTCGTCGTTGCTGGCGTTGACGTTGTTCGCGCTCTTCCTCGGGGGGTCCGCACAGTCGGCGACAGCCGCCCCCCAGGCGACCTACTACGTCTCGCCGTCCGGCAACGACTCCAACCCCGGCACGATCGCCGCGCCGTTCCGGACGGTGCAGCGCGCGCGGGACGTGGTCCGCACGGTCAGCTCGAGCATGACCGGCGACATCCAGGTGTACCTGCGCGGCGGGAACTACCCCGTGACGAGCACCATCGAGTTCGGACCGGGCGATTCGGGCACGAACGGCCACCGGGTGCTCTACTCCGCCTACCCCGGTGAGACGCCGGTCCTGAACGGTGGCGTCCAGGTGACCGGGTGGACGCAGCACAGCGGGAACATCTGGAAGGCCCCGCTCAACCGCGCCAACAAGCTCCGTGCGCTCTATGTCAACGACAAGCGCGCGTCCATGGCGTCCAAGACGATCACCTCGGCCGGCTGCTACGGCACCTACACCATCACCGCCGGGCAGGCCCCGTGGGCGTGGGAGTCCGGTTCGGAGTGCGACGGGTCCAAGTACAGCCTGTCCGACCTGCCCGCGATCGCGACGAACCAGAGCGACGTCGAGATCGAGACGGCGACGACGTGGACCACGGCCATCGTGGGCGTCCGGCAGATCACCACGAGCTCTGACGGCGCCAACCGTGTCGCGCTGTTCCAGCAGCCCGGCGCGGCCATCGCCCAGGGCGCGTACAACGGCGACTTCCAGGCAACCGGTAGCCAGAAGATCATGAACGCCTACGAGTTCCTGGACACCCCAGGCGAGTTCTTCTTCGACCGGACCAGCAAGACGGTCTACTACTACAAGGCCGACTCCGAGAACATGGCGACCGCGTCAGTCTGGGCGCCGAACAACGTGGCCACGGTGCTCAAGATCGCCGGCACGTCGACCTCGAGCCACGTTCGCAACCTGACCTTCAGCGGCATCACGGTCCAGCACTCGGACTGGAACCTGTTCGACGTGGCCGGTTCATCCTTCAAGCAGGCCCAGCAGGGCAACGGCGGCGACCTCGTCTACGGGAGGAAGAACTTCCACGCGTACTTCTACCGCAACATCGAGCTGCCGCCCGGCATCGTCCGGCTCGAGAACGCGGACGGCATCGTGCTGGAGCGCAACAAGGTGCAGCACGCGGGCGCCGACGGCATCACCCTGAACAACGACGTGCGGGACTCGAAGCTGATCGGCAACTACACGAACGACATCGCCGGGTCGGCGGTGAACGTCGGGCATCCGCAGCACATCTACATCGGGGACCACACCAGCACGAACAACGAGAAGTACCCCGCCTCGGCCGAGGGCGTCTGCAAGAACATCGAGATCACGAACAACTACCTTCACGACAGCGCGGTGCTGTTCAACGGCAGCAGCCCGATCTCGGCCTACTTCGTCGACACGCTGTCCGTGCGGCACAACCTGATCGAGAAGGCGCCGTGGAACGGCGTCACGCTCGGGTGGGGCTGGTGGAACTTCGACGGCTCGGCGAACTCCATAGTGCCGAACGAGCCGACCACGACGGCCAGGAACAACGACATCAGCTACAACCAGATCGTCGACACGATGCAGCGAATGAACGACTCGGCGCCCATCTACACGCTTGGCAGCCAGCCCGGCACCACCATCAGCAACAACTACCTCCAGGGCGTCCCCGCCGGGCACAAGTACGGGATGCACCCCGACGAGGGCTCGGCGTTCATCAACCACCACGACAACGTGCTGAACCTGTCGCCGGACGTGGCGTACACGATCAACTCGGGCACCTGGGGACGCCAGCACGACCTGAACATCACCAACACGTACGCCACGGTCGGCAAGATCGCCAACAAGAACGTGCCGAACAGCACCATCCAGGACGTACGCGTCTACCCGGACAACGTCTGGCCGACGGCGGCATACCAGATCACCGTGAACGCCGGCCTCGAGGCGGCGTACCGGGACATCCTGCCCGGCAACCGAGCGACCACCCCGGACTGGGTACTGCCGGCCAGCACATTCAACGACGCCGGCGCGTGGTCGATCCCGATCAGGAGCACCGGCGACGCCAGCAGGACGATCTGGCTGGCCCCCGCGGGCACGACCAGCTTCACCGCCGGCCCCACGATGACCAGAGCTGGCGGCACCGCGACCTCCATCGCGATCCCGGAGTCGCCCGGCGACTACAAGCTGTACGTCGTGGACGCCCAGGGCAACCGGTCCGCGGAGTCGACGTCGGTCGTCCGGCAGTCCTGGACCCACGCCGACGACAAGGACGCCCGCGTGACCTACACCGGCACGTGGAGGAGCTGGAACGACACCAAGGACTTCCACGGCTCGGAGCGCTACACCACCCAGGCGGGCAACTCCGCCGAGTACACGTTCACGGGTGCCGGCGTCCAGTACGTGAGCATGAAGCAGCCCAACATGGGCAAGGTCGACGTCTACCTCGACGGCACGCTCGTCCAGGCCGACATCGACGCCTACGCGCCCTCCGTGACGAAGCAGGTCGCGCTGTTCCGCAAGACGGACCTGCCCGCCGGGCCGCACACGATCAAGGTCGTGTGCAAGGGCACCAAGAACGCGGCGTCCACCAACACGGTGTGTGCGCTGGACGCCTTCTCCAGCGTGCCCTTCCCGGCGTAGGGAGAATCGTGGACATCACCAGACGACAGCTCGGCAGTCTCGCCGCGGTCGGCACAGGGGCGCTTCTACTGCCGGGCCTGCTGCCACCGAGCACGGCGGCGGCCGCCGTACCTCCGGCCGGCACCTGGGGTGACCAGGGTGACGGCACCTACGTCAACCCGATCATCCCGGCCGACCTCAGCGACTGGGACTGCATCCGGGTGGGCTCCGACTACTACGGCATCACCAGCACGTTCGGCTACTCGCCCGGCATGGCCGTCCTGCACTCCAAGGACCTGGTCAGCTGGCGGACGCTCGGCGGCGCGGTCGACGATGTCACCCGCATCGGGCCGGAGCTGAACTGGGACCGGATGAACCGCTACGGCCGTGGCGTGTGGGCCGGGTCCATCCGCCACCACGCGGGGCGGTACTGGGTGTACTTCAACACGCCTGACGAGGGCTTCTTCATGACCTCGGCCCCGTCGCCGACCGGGCCGTGGGAGCCGTTGCACGCGATCTGGCGGACCAGCGGCTGGAACGACGTCTGCCCGTTCTGGGAGGACGACGGCCAGGGCTACCTGGTCACCACGCACTACGCGGACGCCTACAAGGTGCACCTGTACAAGCTGTCCGCGGACGGGAGGTCGCTCGACGGCCCGTCCACCGTCATCCATCAGTCGCCGGGCAGCGAGGCGAACAAGCTGTACAAGATCGACGGCACGTACTACCACCTCTTCAGCGAGGTGAAGTCCGAGGGCCGCGTGCTCATGATGAACCGCGGCTCCAGCCTCTACGGCCCGTTCGAGACCAGGCAGCTGCTGCACGTCAACACCTCGGTGGACCGGGAGCCCAACCAGGGCGGGCTGGTGCAGGCTCCCGACGGCGGCTGGCACTTCGTGACCCACCACGGCCACGGTGGCTGGGAGGGGCGCGTGCTGTCCCTGCTGCCCGTGACCTGGGTGGACGGCTGGCCGATCCTGGGTGAGGTGGGCGCGGACGGCGTCGGCAACATGGTGTGGACGGGCCGTGTGCCCGCCGGCGGCACGCCCGGTCTGCCGGTCGACGCACTGCCCCAGGTGGTGACCAGCGACCTGTTCACCGACACCCGCCTGAAGCCGCAGTGGGAGTGGCACTACCAGCCGCGCGCGGACCGGTGGTCGCTCACCGAACGACCCGGCTACCTGCGATTGAAGGCATTCGCACCGCTGGCGGCGAACAACCTGACCAAGGCCGGGAACACGCTCACCCAGCGGGTGCTGCGCACTGCGGGCGGAGCGACGGTCACCGTCCGCCTCGAGCTGGCCGGGCTCACCGATGGTCAGCACGCCGGGCTGTGCCACTACGCGGCGACCTACGCCGGGCTGGGTGTCCGGCGCTCCGGGACCACCACCACGATCGCGCTCAACGTCGGCGGCAGCCTGACCAACGGTCCGGCGATCACGCAGGACGCCGTATGGCTGCGCACCTCGTGGGACGGCAACGGAGTCAGCCGGTTCTCCTACAGCCTCGACGGGAACGCGTTCACCTCGTTCGGCGGCACCTACCAGCTCACCTGGGGCGGCTACCGCGGTGACCGGGTCGGCGTCTACACCTACAACCCGAACGGCACCGGCTACGTCGACGTCGACTCGGTGCAGTACACGATCACACCCACCAGGGCCTACACCTGCGTCAGCGTGCGCAGCGGCAACGTCGCCGACGTCTCCGGCTCGTCCAAGGCGGACGGCGCCACCGTGATCCAGTGGCCCGACACCGGCCGACCGAACCAGCAATGGGCCTTCCAGTCCACGGCGGACGGCTATCACACCATCACCTGCGTCGGCAGCGGCAAGGTGCTCGACGTGGCGGGGTCCTCGACGGCGGACGGCGCGGCGGTCGTGCAGACGACCGCCGACGGCCGGGCGAGCCAGCAGTGGCAGCTGCGTCCGCAGGGTGATGGCGTGTTCCTCGTGGTCAACCGCCACAGCGGCAAGGTCCTCGACGTCAGCGGGGGCAGCACGGCCGACGGTGTCGCGCTGATCCAGTACCGCGACACCGGCGGCTCCAACCAGCGGTGGACCTTCCACCGCGTCACCTCATAAGGGCGGTGGCAACATGGCACACACATCGGGATGGTCGCGCCGGGGTTTCCTGGCGGCCACCGGTATCGCAGCGACCTCGGCCGCGGTACCCGGTTTGACTGGGCACTCGCCGCAGGCTTGGGCGGCGGACACTCAGACCGACCTGTCGAAACTGGTAGACCTGCGGTTCGGCATGTTCAACCACTTCAACCTCGGCACGTTCACCGACGAGGAGTGGGCGGCGGGTGGCCAGAGCCCGTTGAAGTTCGCGCCGCCGTCCGTGGACTGCGCGCAGTGGGCGGCGGCCGCTGCCGCCGCGAAGATGAGCTACGGCGTGCTCACCACCAAGCACCACGACGGCTTCTCTTTGTGGCCCACGGCGTTCGGCACGCAGAACGTGGCCTACTCGGGCTACAAGCAGGACATCGTGCGCCAGTACGTCGACGCGTTTCGCGCCAAAGGCCTACGGGTCGGGCTGTACTACTCGGTCTGGGACCGCACGCACACCATCCAGGCGTACGGCGGTCACGTCAGCGACCCGTACCAGGCCATCGAGCCGGGCGACATGACCGTGGTGCTCGGTCAGATCCGCGAGCTGCTGACGAACTACGGCACGATCGACGTGTTCGTCACCGACGGCTATGCCTGGCAGATGGGCCAGCAGCAGATCTCCTACCAGGAGGTCCGCAACCTGGTGAAGTCGCTGCAACCGAACTGCGTGCTGGTCGACCACGGCGCCCTGGCACAGCCCTGGCTCGGCGACGCGATCTACTTCGAGGCCCCGTTGGGCATCCGAGCGCCGGCGGGGAACACGTTCGCGGGCATCCAGGGCGAGACGATCAGCCGAGGTTGGTTCTGGCACCCGCACACGCCGACGGAGGCACCGCGCAGCGTGGACGCCATCGTGGCCGACCTCAGGGACTTGGAGCCGAAGTACACCTCGCACCTGTTGAACTGCCCGCCCAACCGCAGCGGCAGGTTGGACCCCAACATCGTCGACCGGCTGGCGGAGGTCGGCGCGGCGTGGAGCCCGAACACCTCGCGCCCGCCGCTGCCCGCCCAGCCGCTGCGGGTCGAATGGCCGGTGAACGCGGTGGCGGCCTACGCCTCGTCCTACAACCCCGGCGAGTTCGCGTACAACGCGATCGACAACCGCAGCGACCGCGACCTCGAGACGTGCTGGTCGACCTGGGGCGGCGGTCGCACGCTGCCGCAGGCGATCACGATCGACCTCGGCGGGGTGTGGAGCAACGTCTCCACGCTCGAATACCTGCCGAAGCAGTGGAACCGCACCAACTCCACCGACGGCGATATCACCGCGGCCACGATCGCCACCAGCACCGACGGCGTCACCTTCACCACGGTGGCCACCGTGAACTGGGCCGCGGACGGCCGGCTCAAGCTCGCCGAGTGGACCAACCGGAACGTCGGCTTCGTGCGCGTCCACGTCACGGCCGCCACCGGTGGGTACGTCAACATCAACGGCGTGCACATCGGGGGTCGGAGCGCCCGTCCCCAGTTGATCTCGCGTTTCCCTGTGGCGAACACCGTCTACCGCATCGAGTCGAGGAGTAGTGGCAAGGTGCTCGACGTCCTGTCTTCCGGGACGGCCAACAACACCCCGGTGCAGCAGTGGCCGTGGTTGAACCGCGCGAACCAGAAGTGGCTCTTCGTCTCCACCGGGGACGGGTACTTCAAGATCCGTGACCAGAACAGCGGCAAGCTGCTGGAGGTCGGCGGCCGGTCCCGGGTGAACGGCGGAACCATGAACATCTGGGGGGACGCGAACGTCCACCAGCAGCACTGGGCTGTCACGCCGGTTGGCGGTGGGTACTCTCTGCTCACCAACCGGCTGAGCCAACGGGTGCTGGAGGTACCGGGCGCGTCCACGGCGGACGGCACCGTTCTCGACCAGTGGGACCACAACGGTGGTGGGCACCAGCAGTGGCGGCTGATCCCTGAGAAGTAAGAGCAAGGGCGAACGCTCGCCGCGCGGCAGACCTCGACGTAATCCCCATCTACGCCAAGGACGACGCGCTGCCCGAGCTCGTCGGAGCCGTGTGACTCCTGGGTCCCCGGAACGAGTACCACAGCAGCCAGCCGATCATCCAGATCTCGCCGATGGTGGCGAGGAACGGGAGCGCCTCCGCGACCGGCGTGGCAGCAGGCGCCAGGTAGGTGAGGAAGCCGCCGGCGATGTACCCGACACCGCCGGACACCAGGATCCAGCCGAGTGCGCGCGGCAGACCCGATCGCAGGGCGAGGACACCCATCGGGATCAGCCACAGCCCGAAGAACAGCGAGCCGACGTCCCAGAAGCTGCCGCCGAGCACATACAGGAGCTGCGTTCCGCCGGCGGCATCGGCGGACGGTGGCGCGAGGGCGGTGTCCAGCGCCGCACCCAGACACGCCGCGCTGGCGAGAATCGCTACCGCGTTGACCAGGCCGAACGCGGCCAGTGCTGCAGCCGCGAACGCGTCGACACGGTGGAACAGGCGGTAGAACCACAGGGCGACCAGTGCCTGGACTGCGACGAGCGCGAGCTCCAGGCCGATCCCCAGGCGCGCGACCGACTCGTTCTCGATCAGGTGGGCGAGCGTTGCTGCCGGGCTATCGGGATCGAACAGCATCGGGCGGATGATCAGGAACCCCGGGATGGCGAGGACGGCGACCGCCAGGTAGAGCAGACCGGTCGTTCGTGCCGTGCGTGGGTGCAGCGTGGGCGTGTTCATGGCTTCCCTCTCGTGAACCTTACGACGTAAGGCGACCTTACGGCGTAAGGCTACGAACCGGAAGGGGCGGACCGGATGAAGAACTGTTGAGCGCTAGCTCGCGGTCTGGGCGTGCGCAGCGATGAGCGCCGCCTCGCCGCGTACGCGGCGAGCGAGATGGTGAAGCTCCTGGTCGCCGAGGAGCGCCCGTGCCGCGAGGTCGACGTCGCCACTCGTGGGCCCGACCGTGCACGCCGGTGCTCAGCGGTTCATGCGTCGATCGACCTCGCGCCCGTCACCGGCGGCTCGGCGGACCACGGGAAGGTGATCCACAGGTCGGTGTCCTTCCACGAGTAGTCGGGCTGGATGATCGTGCGCGGCTTGGTGTAGAGCACGGCGGAGCGGGCCTCGGCACCCTTCTTCTCCAGCAGGTCCATGACCAGGGCCAGGGTGCGGCCGGAGTCGGCGACGTCGTCCACCACGAGGACCTTGGCGCCGGGGAGGTCGGATGTGTCCATGAGCGGCGGCAGCACGCGCGGGTCGTCGAGCGTCTTGCCGATGTCCGTGTAGAACTCGACGTTCAACGTGCCCACGCCCTTGGTGCCGAGCGCGTACGCCATGGCACCGCCCGGGACGAGGCCGCCCCGCGCGACGGCGACCACGACCTCGGGCACGAACCCGCTGTCCACCACCTTATGGGCCAGGTCGCGCACCGCGACGGGGAAGGTCTCCCAGGTGAGTACCTCACGCTCCGGAACAGGAGCGGACTCAGCGGCGGGCAGTTCTGTCGACGTCATGGGAAGACACTACGAGAAATGGCGGGCACCCGGCTCGGGTGCCCGCCACGTCTGTGCCGTGATCTACGGCGATGCGCACATTACGTGCGTGAGATCTCGCGCCGGCCCGTGGACGGGCCGACGGGGAAGGATCAGGCGGCCTTGGCCTCGAGGACGTCGACCACGAACACGAGGGTCGAGTTCGCGGGAATGCCGTTCTGCTCCTGGTCGCCGTAGGCCTGGTCGGCCGGGATGACGAGCAGCACCTGGCTGCCGACCTTCTGACCGGCGATGCCGTTGGTCCAGCCGGGGATCACGCCGTTGAGCGGGAACGACGTCGGGGTGCCGCGGCTCCACGAGGAGTCGAACGACGTGCCGTCGAGCAGGCAGCCCGCGTACTGGACGGTGACCGTCTGGTCCTTGGTCACCTTGGCGCCGTCACCCTCGATGAGGGGCTGGACCACCAGGTCGGTGGGCGCCTTGAAGTTCTTCGGGATCGTGACGGTCGGCTGGCCGTCGTCGGTGAGCTCGACGGCGGGCAGGCCCTCCTTCGGCTCCACGGCGGTGCCCTCGGCACGCGTAGGGATCTCCTTGACCGCGGAGACCTCCACCATCGTGACCTGGATGGTCTGGTCCATGGCGGTGCTCGCCATGACGATGCGCGTGCCGACCTTCTGGCCGATCAGGCGGTCGTTGAGGAGGTCGTACTGCGGGTCGCCGAGCGTGAACGACTCGGGCTTCTTGGTCTCCCAGGTGGAGCCGCTCGTCGAGCCGTCCTTGCCCGCGATCACCACGTAGTTGATGGTCGCCTGGGCGCCCTCGGTGAGCTCCTCGCCGGTGCCCTCGGAGACCACGCGGGACGTCGGGCTGGTGACCTTGATCGGCGCCTTGAAGGTGACCTTCGGCTCCTTGCCGACCGGGCCCGCGACCTCGATCCCCTCGACGGCCTTGACGTCCGCCTCGGACGGGCTCGGCGCGGGCGACGGCGCGGCGGCCGGAGTCACCTCGCAGACGTTTCCGTCGGAGGCGGCAGCGCTGCCGTCTCCGCTGTCGCTGCTTGCGCAGCCGGTGAGCGCGATGGATGCCAGCGCGACGGCTGCCAGGCCGGCAGTGGTGCGGTGCTTCACGAGTAATCCTTCGGTAGGGTTTGCGCCTTGCTGGGGACCGCCACACTCTAGCGGGCCGACATGGGTGCGGCTCCCAGGCAGTGTGGTGCGCACTGCACGCTGTTTTCGGGCAGGATCGAGCCGCCCGTTCTGCCCTGCGGGAGAATAGTTGCCATGCCGTCGAATCGTCGCTCCAGCAAGCGTCCCTATGCCGCGGACCACGTCCCTCTCGACGTGGACCGGGCAACGGGCGGCCGCCGCAGCGAGTCCGCGGCCGACGGCGAGTGGGTGGTGCAGCGGATCCGCTCGTCCGACAAGACCTACGTCTGCCCGGCCTGCCGCCAGGAGGTCACGCCGGGAACGGCGCACGTCGTGGCGTGGCAGACGGACGCGCTCGGCGGACCCGAGGCCGGGCTGGACGGCCGTCGGCACTGGCACACCAGCTGCTGGCAGCGACGGGCCAACCTGCGCTGACCGCCCGTCGCTCACAACGAAGGTGAGGGAGACAATGGGGTCGATGACCACTGAAGCCGAGCCCCACCAGATCCGTTCGCTCACCGTCCTGCCCGCGCAGCGGGAGGACGTCGAGCTGCACACCGCCGACGGCCTCGCCCTTGTCGGTGAGCTCGCGCTGCCCGAGGCCCGCGAACCGGCGGCCAGCCTGCTGACGTTCCACCCGCTGCCCACGCATGGCGGATTCATGGACTCCCACGTGTACCGCAAGGCGGCCTGGCGCCTGCCCGCGCTGGCCGACCTCGCCGTCCTGCGGTTCAACACGCGCGGCACCTCCTCCCCGCGTGGCACGAGCGAGGGCACGTTCGACGGCGGCGACGCCGAGAAGTACGACGTCGCGGCCGCGATCGAGCTGGCGGAGTTCCGCGGGCTGCCCCGACCATGGCTGGTCGGCTGGTCGTTCGGCACGGAGCTGGTCCTCAAGCACGGCGCCGACCCGAGCGTCGAGGGCGCCATCCTCCTGTCGCCGCCGCTGCACCGCGCGACCGACGAGGACCTGGACCGCTGGGCCGCGTTCGGCAAGCCGCTCGTCGTCCTGGTGCCCGAGCTCGACGACTACCTCCGGCCCGACGAGGCCCGCCGCCGCTTCGCGCGCGTCCCGCAGGCAGAGGTGATCGGCGTCGACGGGGCGAAGCACCTGTGGGTCGGGGAACCGGCGGTCGCCCGCGCGCTGAACGAGATCGTCGCCCACGTCCTGCCCGGCCACCCGCTTCCGCTGCCGACGCACTGGGACGGACCGCTGGGCGCCTCTTGAGCGGCCTCACCACTACAGCACCCACCACAGGAGGACGACGATGACCTCACAAGCCACCGCGAGACTGGCCACCTTCACCCTGCACGACGGTGGCGGCCTGCCGCTCGTGCTCCTGCACGGCTTCCCGCTCGACCACCGGATGTGGGCGGCCTGCGCGGAGTGCCTGCCGCCGGGCATCCGGGCCATCGCCGTCGACCTGCCGGGGGCCGGGCACAGCGACCTGGACGGGTACCCGCCGAGCATCGAGCACGCGGCCGACAGCGTCTACCGGACCATGGTCGAGGCGGGCGAGGGCAACGCCGTGGTGGTCGGGCACTCGATGGGCGGGTACGTGGCCCTCGCCCTGGCCGAGCGGCACCCGGGGTTCGTCGCCGGTCTGGGGCTCGTCGACACCAAGTCGACCGCCGATACCGAGGAGGCGCGCGCCAAGCGCCTGCGGATCGCCGCAGCCGCCGACGCGAGCCAGACGGTGGACGCGGTGCTCAGCATGCCTGCCGCCCTGGTCGGCGCCACGAGCACCGAGAGGCGGCGGCACCTGTTCCCCGTGCTGGACTCGTGGATCCGGGCGCAGTCGCCCGCGGGCGTCGCGTGGGCGCAGCGGGCCATGGCGTCCCGCCCCGACCGGACGGCGGTGCTCAAGCGCTTCGACGCGCCGGTCGCCGTCGTGGTGGGCGCGGAGGACGCCATCACGCCGCTGGCCGACGCCGAGCACATGGTGCGGGCGGCAGCGGCGCCGTTCGGTCTCTCGGCGGGCGACGCCGCCCTGACGCTGGTGCCGGGTGCCGGCCACATGAGCATGGTCGAGGACCCGCAGGCGGTGGCCGCGGCCCTGGGCCTGCTCCACATCCAGGTGGTAGCCCACCACTGACCAGCTTCCGCGAAGTAGAGCGCCTGTCCGGTTCTCCCTGGTGTTGCCAGGAAGAACCGGACAGG
>NZ_JBHUUX010000016.1:0-95909 GCF_042670845.1 Promicromonospora sp. NPDC057138
AGCACACGGCGGAGTCGCACAGATTTCACGGGAATACCGATCAGGTGGTCGGGGGGGGGGGCGGGGGCCCCGCCCCCCCCCCCCCCACACACTTATATTTCACCCCGGGGGGGGGCGGCCGCGGGCCCCCCCCCCCGACGGTCGTTCTGCGTGGTCCTACGCCGCGCTCGCGCGTCCCCGCCGGTCAGCGATCCCGCCCACGACGCCCGCCACCAGCAGCACGACCGCGAGAGCGCCGACCACCCAGCCCGGCCAGTACCCCGCCGCCACGGCCGGCGTGATCGAGGACCGCAGCGGCAGGTTCGCCACGAACTCGTCGTCCGTGAACAGACCCGTCCGCCGCACCACCGTGCCGTCCGGCGCGATCACGCCCGACACCCCGACCGTCGAGATCTGCACGGCGGCCCGCCCCGTCGTCATCGCCTGCATCCGCGACATCGCGAGCTGCTGCGTCGACTCCGCCGTGAACCCGAACGACGCGTTGTTCGTCGGGATCACCAGCACCTGCGCCCCACGCAGCACCGCGTCCCGGATGATCTCGTCGTACGCCACCTCGAAGCAGATGATCGTGCCCATCCGGTAGTCGCCCCCACCCAGCCGGCTCGGCACGTCCACGTACGGCGGGTTGACGCCGGCGATCATGTCCGTCGTCACCCGGTCCACCTGGTCCGACAGCAGCCGCAGGAACGACCGCATCGGGATGTACTCACCGAACGGCGCCGGATGCTGCTTCGCATACCGCGCGACCACACCGTTGCCCGCCTGCCACAGCAGCAACACGTTGTACCGCCCACCGCTCTCCGGGAACTCCTGCGCCCCGACCAGGATCGGCGCCCCCACCGCGGTGGACGCCGCGTCCAGGCCCCGCGCGACGTCCGGCGTCGTCTGCGGGTCCAGGTCGCTGCCGTTCTCCGGCCACAGCACCACGTCCAGCTCGCCCGCGTAGTCCTCGGCCAGCGTGTACGTCCCCTCCAGGTGGTTGTTCAGCACCTCCGCCCGGTTCGCGAACGCCCCCAGCCCCGGCTCCCCCACGTTGCCCTGGACCGCGCCGGCCCACAGGTCGCCGTCCTCCGCCAGGTCGCTCCCGGCGTCGTACACCTCGTTCCCCTCCGGGGTCTCGACGGGCCCGGCGCTCGCGGAGGTGGGCAACGGCAGCACCAGCGGTACGACGGCGACCGCGACTCCCAGCGCGAGGGCTCCCACGGCGCGGCCGGCCTCGCGCGGGGCGCGCCGTCGGACGGCGCGGACCAGGCCGGCCACCGCCAGGGCGAGCAGCGCGCCAGCGAAGGCGACGAGCAGGCTCACCGCGACGGTGCCGCCGAGCCAGGCGGCCCGGCCGGTCGGGGCGTCGACCATCGTCCAGGCGAGGCGGCCCCACGGGAACCCGCCGAACGGGACCTCGGCGCGCCACTGCTCGACGGCGACGTAGAGCACGGCGAACGCGGCGGCGAGCCGCCAGCCGCGCCGGCGCAGGAACGGGGCCCGGCGCACCCAGGTCCACATGATGCCGAACGCGCCGAGGAACAGCGCCTCCACGGTCGACATGGCGATCCAGGGGGCGGTCGCGGTCGACTCGTGCGCCCACCACAGGTGCGGCAGGAAGAACGTCATGCCGAACAGGAACCCGGTCAGCAGGTTCCACCAGGCGTTGTCGCGGCCGAGTGCCCAGTACAGGACGGCGACTGCGACGAACGCGGAGGGCCACGCTCCGGCGTCGGGAAATGCGCTCCAGAGGACGAGGCCACCGGCCACCGCGAGGAACAAGGACAGCAGCCGAGATGGCTCAGGCAGGCGCACGCTCGCAGCCTACCGTCGCGCCCCGTCCGCTTGGCTGTGGGCGTGACCGTTACGACGCTCCGCACATGGCTAGCGCGGTTCGCGCCAGCCCGCGCAGCCAGGCGTGGGCGTGGTCGGTGTCGTAGCGCTGATGCCACGACAGGTATATCGGTGCCGACGGCAGTTCGAGCGGGAGGGGGAGCACGACCAGGCCGAGTTCGGCGACCGCGGACCGCGTGGTGGCCTCGGGGACGCTGATCAGGAGATCGGAGCCGCGCGCGAACTCCAGCGCGGCCGCTTCCGTGGGCGCGGTCGCCACCACGCGGCGGGTGAGGCCGAGCCGCGCGAGGGCGTCGTCGAGGGCATTGCTGAGGTTTCCACGTCGCGAGACGGTCACGTGCTCAGCGGCGGCGTACCGCTCTGCGGTGACGGTCCCGACGCGGGTGAGGGGGTGCCCGCGCCTCACGACGATGACGAGGCGGGTCTCGCCCACGTTCTCGGCACGGATGTCCGGTGCGCTCGGGCGGTTGGCGTTCGCCTCCAGGTCGACCTCGCCGCGCCGCAATTCGGGGGTGTCGATGCTCGATTCCGCGACGAAGCGCAAGCGCACGCCCGGCGCCTGTCCGCGCACGGCCGCGAGCAGTGCGGGGCCGCTCAAGGCGACCAGGGAATCGTGCCAGCGGAGTGTGAAAGTGCGCTCCAGCGTTGCCAGATCGAGTTCACGGCTCGGTGCCAGCACCCCCTGGACCTGGTGCAGCAGCTCGTGCACCTGTTCCCGGACGGCGATCGCATACGGCGTCGGGGTCATCGTGCGCCCGGTGCGCACCAGGATCTGATCCCCGGTCGTGCGCCGGATTCGGCCCAGACTCCGGCTCATCGCGGGGGCGGTGACATGCAGGCGCGCCGCCGCCCCGGCCACACTTCCCTCCTCCAGCAGCGCGTCGAGCGCGGCGAGCAGATTCAAATCCAATTGCATGTGAGTAATCCTAGCCGTGCTTAACATGCATTTGAAGTTAATGGCCGGGCTGCCTACCGTTGAGACGAACGCGCAGGACGGAACACACAGCTTCGCCCGACCGGCCTCATCACCCCCCACTCACAAGGGAGTACCACCATGTCCGAAACGCTTCAGACCACTGACGTCGCCGCCTCCGACGCCGACCTGCTCGCCCAGACCGCGATCGCCGTGCGCGCGGCCGGTTCGGCGCTGCGTGAGCGTTTCGGCGAGGTGGTCCGCTACCAGACCCGCGAGGACCTGATGCGGGCGCTCGCCGTCAACGACGACACGGCCCTCGACATCCTGCGCCCCCGCCTCACGAGCCTGCGCCCGGACGCCGGCTGGGTGGAGGACGAGCTGGACAGCGGGGCGCTGCCGTCTGGCGAGTGGTGGGTCGTGGATCCGGCCGAGGGCAACGTCAACCACCTGCACGCGCTGCCGGACTGGGCGGTGACCGCCACTCTCGTGCGGGACAACCAGCCGGTGCTCACCGTGGTCCACCTTCCGTTGACCGGCGAGACCTACACCGCGCTCGCCGGCGCGGGCGCCCACCTCGACGGCCGGCCGCTGCACGTCGCCCCGACCGCGGACCTCGGCCTGAGCATCGTGGCCACCAGCCAGGCCCGGCCGGACGAGGACGAGAAGGTCGTACGGCGCGTCGGCTCCTCGATCACCGCGATGCTCTTCGACGCGCTCGTCGTCCGCACCGCCGTACCCGCAACCCTGCACCTGACGAACGTGGCCGCCGGCCGGATCGACGCCTTCTGGCAGTTCGCCGGCGCCCGCGCGGACCTCCTGCCCGGGGCACTGCTCGTCACCGAGGCCGGCGGACAGATCTCCGACGCCGAGGGCCGCCCCTGGACCCCGCAGAGCGAGAGCTTCCTGGCCGCCACGCCCGGCGTCCACGCCGAGGCCGTCGCCACGCTCTCCCGCTGACCCCGCGCACCACAAGCCGCACCCACGGAAGGAGCAGAACATCATGACCACGATCGCACTTCTCGGAAACGGCCGCGTCGGCGGCAACCTGGCCACAGCCCTCACCAGGGCAGGGCATGAGGTGACCGTGGCGGACCGCGCGCCGGGCGCCGCCGCCGCCGCTGCCCGCACAGCCCGGATCGTCATCAACGCCACCCCGGGCGCCGGCTCGCTGGAGACGCTCGTCGCCCTGCGCGAGGAACTGCGCGACAAGATCCTCGTCGACGTCTCCAACGCCACCGTCGACGGACCGGACGGACTGCCCGCCGACCTGATCTACCCCGGCTCAAGCCTCGCCGAGCAACTCCAGGAAGCGCTCCCCGAAACGCACGTCGTCAAGACACTCAACACCATGCTCTTCCCGGTGATGACCGCGCCGGCCACGCTCACCCAGGCGCCCGATGCCTTCCTCTCCGGCGAGGACCCGCAGGCCAAGCAGACCGTCCGTGAACTGCTCATCGACCTCGGCTGGCGCAAGGAGTGGATCACTGATCTCGGCGGGATCCAGACCGCCCGCGCCACGGAGGCCGCGATCCTGTTCGTACCGCACGTGATTCGGTCCAGCGGATTCGCTCCCTTCGCGATCTCGATCGCCCGCTGACCCGCAACAGTGCACCGCTCCCGGCAGGCCCACATCCAGAATGGATACGACGGCGCAGCTGGGTCACACCCTTAAAACGGGCGGATAGGCGCAACGGTCACGCTCACAACCAATTCCGTTGGTCAGAACGTGTCGTGGAGGATGGTGCCGTCGCGGAGGGTGTGCAGGCACTCCGGCTCGGGCGCGTCCGGGGAGAGGTCCGGGAGCAGGGGGGTGCCCGCGCGGGCCTCCTCGCTCCAGGAGCTGAGGCGGCCGGGCGCCGCCTGCACGCCGAGCCGTTCGGCCCGCCAGACGGCCAGGTGCGCGGGCGCGCCGACGCGGAGCTGCCCGGCGCCGGTGTGGTCCAGACCGGCCAGGCGCCAGCCGCCGCGGGTGTGGGCGCGGAAGGCGGCGCCCGCGGAGATGCGCTGGTCGGGGTCCTCGTGGGCGGTGGCCGCGCGCACGCCCTGCCAGGGGTCGACGGGCGTGACCGGGGTGTCGGAGCCGAACGCGAGCGGCACGCCGGCCTGCGCGAGGTCGGCGAACGGCATCAGGGAGCCGGCGCGCATGGCGCCGAGGCGGGAGGCGTAGACGCCCTTGCTGCCGCCGAACGCGGAATCGAACGCGGGCTGCACCGACAGGCCCACGCCCTGCACCAGGAGCGCGGCGAGCGTGGTCGCGTCCACGAACAGCCCGTGCTCGATGCGGTGGTGCGCTGCGCGCACGGCGCTCTCGCCGGTGAGCTGGGCGGCGACCTGGAGCCCGAGCACCATCTCGTCCATGGCACGGTCGCCGATGACGTGGAACGCGGCCTGCACGCCCGAGCCCTCGCCGCGGGCACTCTGGACAGCGGCGAGGTGGTGGGCGATCTGCTCGGCCGTCAGGTACAGGTTGCCGGTCCACGGGGTGCCGTCGGGGTTGGTCAGGGCGCCGGTGAACGTCCCGGAGGACGGGTCGACGGGCAGGTCGGAGTACGGGCTGCGCAGGGCGGCGGTCCGGGAGCCGATGGAGCCGTCGACGTTGAGGTCGCCGCCGATCCCGGTGAGGAACGGCAGCTCGGCGAGCAGCGCGCGGGCGTCGTCGGGGGTGCGGCAGAGCTCGCCGCGGTAGGCGACGAGGTGCGGCAGGGCGGGGACGCCGTCGTCGGATCGGGCGTCGGACCGGGCCCCGGGGGTCGTGGAGCGGGCGGTCATGGCGTGCAGCTCGGCCAGGCCGGCGCGGGTGTCGAGGTGCTCGCCGCTCATCTCGTGCACGGACACGATGCCGCGGGCGGCCCATGCGGCGAGGGTCTCGCGGTACAGGCGGGTGCGGCGTTCGGGCGAGAGCGCGTGGGCGACGTCGCGCACGGTGTGGTGCAGGTCCGCGGTGACGAGGCCGGTGTCGGCGGGCGCGTCGGACCAGCCGGAGCCGGACACGCCCATGCCGGTCCAGGTGGGGTCGTGCTCGATGCCGGCGCGGGCGGCCATCGCGGTGGAGACCACCGCGGAGTGCACGTCGACGCGTGCCGCGTACACGGGGCGGCCGCCGCAGGCGGCGTCGAGCTCGGCCCGGGTGAAGGCGCGCTGCTCGGGCCAGGCCTGCTCGTCCCAGCCGAACGCGAGCAGCACCTCGTCGCCGGACGGGTCGGTGTCCGCCAGGCGGCGGGCGCCGACGTGCAGGGCGGCCAGCGCGTCCGCGAGGGAGTGCACGCCGCCGGCGGGGGTGAGGTCCACGGAGTCGGTCGACAGACCGGTCTCCAGCACATGGGCGTGCGCGTCGACGAACCCGGGGGTCACGAGCGCGCCGTCCAGGTCGATCACCCGGTCGGCGCGGGCGGCGAGCCCGGCGGCGGTGTCGTCGGCGCCGAGCCAGGCCACGACGCCGTCGTCGACGAGGATCGCCTGGGCGAAGGGGTCGGCCGCGGAGTGGATGACGCCGTTGCGGTACAGGATGGATCGGACAGGCTGGCTCACGGTCGGAACTGTATGCGATCCGTGCGGTCGGTGCCCTGGTCAGCGGCGGGGAGCGACTGGTCAGCGGGCGAATGACGGGGCGATCGCCCGACAGTCACCCGCTGACCCGGACTCACAGGCTCGAGTACGCCACGACGCCGCGCATGACAGCGTCCTGCGCCTTGCGTGCGGTCGTGCGCAGCTTGTCCGACGGCGCGGCACCGCCGAGCTGGTCGAGGACGTCGACCACCTGCTTGCACCAGCGCACGAAGTCGCCGGCGGCGAGGTCGGAGCCGCGCAGCACGGTGTCCAGGCCCTTGCCGGACGCCCACCGGTGCATCGCGCCGACCAGGCCCAGGTCGAGCGGTCCGGTGGCCTCGATGCCGTGCGCCTCCTCGAGGTCGTCGACCTCGGACCAGACCCGCTGGGTGTCGTCCAGGACGCCGGCGAGGCGCCCGGTCGGCCCGCCGGGGATGTAGGGGTCGGGGGCGTCGTCGCGTCGCCCCTGGTAGACGACGGTGGAGACGACGGCGGCCAGGCCGGCCGGGTCGAGTCCGTCCCAGACCCCGCGGCGCAGGCACTCGGCCAGCAGCAGGTCGTTCTCGGCGTACAGGCGGCGCAGCCAGCGGCCGTCGTCGGTGACGCGGATCCGGCCGGCGCTCCCCCGGTCGGCGCCCTGGCCGCCGCCCGCCTGGCCGTTCCCGGCGCCCGCGCGCTGGAGGTAGCCGAGGGTGAGCAGCACGTCGAGCGTGCGGTCGAAGGTGCGGGCGATGGACCCGGTGCGGCCCTCGACGCGGCGCACGAGCTGGTCGTGCTCGCGCTTGAGCTTGTTCCAGCGTTCGGCCCAGCGGGCGTGGTCGTCGCGCTCGGGGCAGGCGTGGCAGGGGTGGGCCTTCAGAGCCCTGCGCAGGCGGGCGAACTCGGAGTCGGTGGCGGCGTCCGTGCGGCGTCCGAGGGCCTTGCCGCCGCGCGCGGCCCTGCTGGCCGGGCTGCTGGTGGAGTGGGCGGCCGAGTGGGCGGAGGGCACGTCGTCGGCCAGGGCGCCGAGCGCGTTGCGCATCGAGGAGACGAGGTCGCGGCGCGCGTCGGGCTTGCGGGGGTTGAACGCCTTGGGGATCTTGACGGTGGTGACGGTCTCCAGGCCGTCGGGGGCGTCGGCCAGGGTGAGCTTCTTGACCTGGCGTTCCTGGGTCAGGACGGTGGGGCGGGGTCCGTCGAACCCGCCGGGCTCGCCCGGGTCGAGCACGAGGACGTACCCGCGCCGCCGCCCGGACGGCACCTCGACGATGTCGCCGCGGCGCAGCTGCTCCAGGGAGGCGACGACCTCGGCGCGGCGGGCGCCGGAGGCCGCGCGGGACAGGTCCTTCTCGCGGTCCTTGATGGCGCGGCGCAGCTCCATGTACTCGGCGAAGTCGCCGACGTCGCAGGTCATGGCCTTGGCGTACCCGTCGAGGGCCTCGGCGTGGGCCTGGGCCTGCTTGGCGAGGCCGACGACGCCGCGGTCGGCCTGGAACTGCGCGAACGAGGTCTCCAGGACCTCGCGGGCGCGGTCGCGGCCGACCTGGGCCACGAGGTTGACCGCCATGTTGTAGGTGGGCCGGAAGCTGGACTTGAGCGGGTACAGGCGCTTGGACGCGAGGCCGGCTAGCGCGACGGGGTCCAGGGCGGGGTGGTCGACGACGACGGCGTGGCCCTCGATGTCGATGCCGCGGCGCCCGGCGCGCCCGGTGAGCTGCGTGAACTCGCCCGGGGTGACGGGGACGTGGCTGGTGCCGTCCCACTTGACGAGCTTGTCCAGGACGACGGAGCGGGCGGGCATGTTGATGCCGAGCGCGAGGGTCTCGGTGGCGAACACGATCTTGACGAGGCCGCGCGAGAACAGGTCCTCGACGGTCTCCTTGAACACGGGCAGCATGCCGGCGTGGTGGGCGGCGATGCCGCGTGCCAGGGCCTGCGACCAGGACCAGTAGCCGAGCACGTCGAGATCCTCGGGCGGGATGGCGGCGGTGCGTTCCTCCACGACGGAACGGATGGTCGCCTCCTCCTGCGGGCTGGTCAGCCGCAGCCCGGCCTTGAGGCACTGGTCGACGGCGGCCTCGCAGCCGGCGCGGGAGAACACGAAGTAGATGGCGGGCAGCAGCGCGTCCGCGTTGAGCGCGTCGATGACGATGAACCGCGGCGGGGTGCGCCGGTTCGGTCCGATGCCTCCGCCCCCGTTGTCGCCGCCCCTTCGCCCGTTGGGGCCGCGGTATCCGCGGTCGCCGCGCCCGCGGGCTCCGCCGCGGCCTCGGCCGCCGTGCTCGCCGGGGCGGTTGCCGCCGCGCCCGGACCGGAAGGCGGCGGACAGGTCCGGGTTGATGGGCGGGCTGGTGCCGGGGTCGGTCGGGTCGACGTGCCCGGCGTACAGGTCCAGGAGGCGCGGCTTGCCGCGCGGCTCAGGCGACGACATGAGCACGTGCTGCCACAGGGGCACGGGCCGGCGCTCGGAGACGACGACGGCGGTGTCGCCGCGCACCATCTCCAGCCAGTCGCCGAACTCCTCGGCGTTGGACACGGTCGCGCTCAGGGAGACGAGCTGCACGTCGTCGGAGAGGTGGATGATGACCTCTTCCCAGACGGGGCCGCGGAACCGGTCGGCGAGGTAGTGCACCTCGTCCATCACGACGTAGGCCAGGCCGTCCAGGGTCGAGGACCCGGCGTACAGCATGTTGCGCAGCACCTCGGTGGTCATGACCACCACGGGCGCCTCGCCGTTGATCGTGGTGTCGCCGGTGAGCAGGCCGACGTTGTCGATCCCGTGGCGGCGCACGAGGTCGGCGTACTTCTGGTTGGACAGGGCCTTGATGGGCGTCGTGTAGAACGCCTTGCGGCCCGAGGCCAGGGCCAGGTGGACGGCGAACTCGCCCACGACGGTCTTGCCCGCGCCGGTCGGGGCCGCCACGAGTACTGCACGTCCCTGTTCGAGGGCCTCGCAGGCCTGCACCTGGAAGTCGTCGAGCTCGAACCCGATGACCTCCCGGAAGCGGGTCAGCTCGGGATGCTCGGCCGCTGAACGGCTCTGGGACCGGAAGGCCGTGTACCGCTCGGCGGGGCTCAGGTCGCTCATGGGCACAGCCTACGGTCCGTGTGTGACACCCAGGTCGCCACACACGAACCGGGCGTCAGAGCTCGGCGGCCTCGAGCCGCCGCTCGGCGCGCCTGTCGTGCAGGAGTGACACCCCGACGGCGCCGAAGTACAGCACGCAGATGGGCAGCGCGACGAGGATCATCGTCACGGCGTCCGGCGTCGGCGTGATGATCGCGGCGAAGGTGAACGCGACGAGGATGGCCCACCGCCAGCCGCCCAGCAGCGCCTTGCCCGACATCAGGCCGGCGAAGTTCAGGCCGACCAGCAGCACCGGGGAAAGGAACGCGAGCCCGAACGCGATCAGGAGCCGCATCACCAGCGACAGGTACTCCTGGGCGTTGGTGAACGCGGTGGCGTCGTCCGGCAGGAACCCGGACAGGATCTGGATCGCGTGCGGGAACACGAGCCACGCCATGTACGCCCCGCCGAGGAACAGCGGGAACGCGGCGCCGACGAACCCGTACGCGTACTTCTTCTCGTTCTTGTTCAGGCCGGGCGTGATGAACGCCCACACCTGGTACAGCCACCACGGGCAGGTGACGAACACCGCGAGGAACAGGGACGACTTGATCTTCAGGTCCAGCGCCGCCATCGGCCCGGCGAAGTTCAGGGTCATCTCGTTGCCCCGCAGCTCCTCCGCCACCACGAGCGGGCGCTGGAGCAGGACCAGCAGCGGGTCATAGAGCAGCCATCCGACGATGGCGCCGACCACCAGGCCGACCGCTATCAGGACGAATCTCTTGCGCAGCTCCAGCAGATGCTCGAGCAGAGGCATACGGCCGTCGGGCGACCGCCTCGTTCGTGCCACCGGTCAGGCCTTGGGGATGTCGCGGTCCTTGTTGGAGATCAAGCCCGGTACCGAGTCGGTGCCAGAGCCCGCGCCCGGTCCCGCCGTCGAGCTCGGGCTCGAGGTGGTCGACCCGCCCGGCGCGTTGTCGGCAGCGTTGCCGCTCTTGTCCTCGCGCAGCTCGTTGACCTCCTTCTTGAAGATCTTCATCGACTGGCCGACGCTCTTGGCCAGACCCGGCAGGCGGGAGGACCCGAAGAGAAGCAGGACAATGGCGATCAGAACAATCCAGTGCCAGGGCTGCAGGGCGCCTGTCATGGTGACTCCTTACGGTGCGATGCTGATACGCGTGGTGCGGATATGACCGATCCTACGCGGACCCGAGGGGCACAAAGGTAGCCCTCCGGTGGACGCAAGGTAGCGGCGTCCGCCAGAACGACGCCGAGCCAGGCACGAATCCGCTTCGGCCGAGATCAGTCGTTGAAGTGCTTCCACTTCTGCCACGTCACCACGTGCCTCGCCCGGCGCGCCTCCTTGCGCCCCGCACGGGCCACCCGCTGCGCGTTGACGCGCTGATAGTGGATGGTCACGTCGTCGAACAGGCTCGGCCCGGCGTGCTGCGTGCGCGCCACCTCGCGCGCCCGGTCCGACAGCTCCTGTATCCGGTCGCTCGACTCACCGATCCGGCGAGAGGCCCGGCCCAGCTCCTCCATCAGGCCCTTTGCCGCCCGCCAGAGATAACGGGCCAGAAAGAACGCTCCGACGAGGCTGCCTACGATCAGCAGGGTCCACACCCAGAACCACATGGTCGCTCAGCCTAGTGCCGAATCCGCGATGTGGCTTCGTCTCGGGCCGCAGAGTCCTGGACAGAGGGGTCCTGGGCGGCGTCTTGGGCGGCGGCGTCCTCGCCGTAGACCGCCAGGGCCTCGGCGGCCGTCCCGGCGACGTCGTCGGCCAGCGACCTCGGCGAGACCGACCGCACGTACGGTGCGAGCTGGATCAGCGTGCTGCGCAGCCAGCCCGGGTTGGTGACGCGCAGCGTGACCTCGAAGTCGCCGTCGGGCAGGTTGCGCACCGACTCGACCGGGACCTCCTCCGCGAACCACCGCGCGCGCGGCGCGAACCGGATGGTCGCCAGCGGCGAGGAACCGCCCGCGAACAGGGCGGCGAAATCTATCTCGGCCGACGGCTCCCCCACGCCCGGGTGCTCCTGCACCGGGATGTCCGTCTCGACGGCCTCCAGGATGCGGTCCACGCGGAACGTCCGCGGCGCCGCCGCCCGGTAGCACCAGGCGGCCAGGTAGGCGAACTCGTCCTGCGTGTGCAGCCGCACCGGGTCCACGTCCCGCTCGCTGACCACGTCCGACGACGTCACGTACCGGATCCGCAACCGGTGCCGCGCCACCAGCGCCGACGAGATCGCCGCCACCACCTGCCGGTCCCCGCCCGGCGCGAGCCGCACGTCGACGGCGCTCGCGGCCTCCCCGGTGGCGTCGGTGAGCTTGCCCAGGGCGGACTCGACGACGGCGGACCGCGCGGGGTCGGCCTGGACGGCGTCGGTGGCCTTCATGGCGCGCAGCGCCGCGACCAGGGCCACGGCCTCCCGGGTGCCGAGCCGCAGGGGCCGGGTCATGCCGCGCGCCTCGGTGAGGTGCACGACGCCGCGGTCGATCGACGCGGCGTCGAAGTCGATGAGGTCGTCGGGCCAGTACCCGGGGGTGCCCGAGACCCAGAGCGCGTCGACGTCCTTCTGGATCTGCGCGGGCGTGGTCCCGAACCGCTTGGCGAGGTCGGCCACGGGCACGGGCCCGGCGCCGTCGAGGTAGGCGACGATGCCGAGCAGGCGCAGGAGCCGGTCGTCCGCGCGCTCAGCCACGGGGCGCCCCCGAGCCGGCCGGAGACCCGGAGCCGAGAGCTGCCGCGGCCGTGAGCCGCCGCACCGTCTCGTCCCGGACCGCCTGGGGTTCGAGCACGACCAGCGCCGGCCCGTACCCGGCGGCCTCGGACGCCATGCCGCTCAGGGACCGGTAGGGCACCTCGAGGATGTCCCACCCCGCATGATCACCAGCACGGTCCCCCGCACCGGCGCCGGCCGGGTCGGGCAGGCGCTCGCTGTAGGCCTCGCGGTCGCCGTCGGCCACCGGTTTGGCGCGGGCGCGCAGGGCTCCGGCGCGTTCGGGGCGGACGGCGACCACGGCCTGCCGGACCTCGCCGTGCGACTTGCCGAGCATGACGTCGGTCTCGAAGTCCGGGATCTCGTAGGCGCCCGTCGGGCCGGTGATGCGGACGCGGGACTCGATGCGGGACATGCGGAACACGCGGGGCGCCTGCCGGTCGCGGTCGAAGCACATGAGGTACCAGCCGCCGTCGCGCGCCGCGATGCGCCAGGGCTGGACGTGCCGGGTCAGGACCGCGCCGTTGTACGCGGCGCGGTAGCTGAACGTGACGGACCGGCGGGCCTCGATCGCCTCCATGAGGGGCCCGTAGGCGTCGCCGACGGCGCGGACGGACGGCGCGAGGCCGGCCAGGGCGTCGGCCGACGGGTCGCCTGCGCCGGCGGCCCGGAGCTTGACCATGGCGCGGTTGATGTCGGTCTGCAGCGTCTTGTCCTGCCAGAACTGGGCGGCCAGGGACAGCACGCCCAGCTCGGCCGGGGTGAGGTCGATGGGCGGCAGGGCGTAGGCGTCCTGGTCGATCCGGTACCCGAGCTCGTCGGTGTGCCCACCGGTCCCGACCGTCACCACGGGGATGCCCAGGGCGCGCAGCATGTCCTTGTCCCGCTCGAACATCCGCTCGAACGCCTCGTCGCTGGGCGCGTCCGAGTACCCGGCCACCGCGGTGCGCACCTGCTGCTTGGTCATCGCGGCGTTCGTGTTCACGAGCGCGATGACGAGGTTCAGGAGCCGCTCGGCGGGGTTCAGCCCGGGCGCCGTCGCCGATGGCTCGGACGAGGGCACAGATGAGGACATGGTGGAGGACTGGCTGGGGGACGGGTCGGTGGGCATCAGGACAACGGTATCGGCCGGTAGCCTCCACCGTGTGATGACGTGGCGGATCGGGACCGTGATTTCCACAGGCAAGTCGTGGCGGGGTGCCCTCGAGCTCGAGGTGACCCTGGACCGGCCGCTGCCCGGCCGCGCGGCGGGGCCGGTGACCGTGCGCGCCCTGGCGTACACCGACCTGGTCGGGGAGCCCGTGCCGGGCGACGCCCTGCTGCTGAACGTGTCCGCCCTGGCGCGGGGCCTGGGCACCGGCGGGTACGCGCTCGTCGTGGGGCCCGCGTCGCCCGGGACGCGGCTGCCGCCCGACCCCGCGGCCGGGCCCGGCCACCTCGTCAAGGCCCGGTACACGCCCCTGCAGACCATGGTGCTCGGCGTCGATGAGCAGGAGTCGCCCCACCACACCACGCTGGCCGACGCCGACAGCCTCGACGGCATGCCCGTCGTCGTCGCGGACCTGCACTCGGCGCTGCCCGCGGTCGTCGCGGGCCTGCGGCACGCCGCCGCCGCCCGGGCGGGCACCCCCGACGCCCTGAAGGTCGCCTACGTCATGACCGACGGCGGCGCGCTGCCCGCCGCGTTCTCCCGCACCGTCGCCGCCCTGCGCGACGCCGGCTGGCTGGCCACCTGCATCACCGTCGGCCAGGCCTTCGGCGGCGACCTGGAGGCCGTCACCGTGCACACCGGCCTGCTCGCGGCCCGCCACGTCGCCGGGTGCGACGTCGCCGTCGTCGCCCAGGGACCCGGCAACCTCGGGACCGGCACCCGCTGGGGCTACTCGGGCGTCGCCGCAGGCGAGGCCGTCAACGCCGCCGCCACCCTGCACGGCCGGCCGGTCGCGTCCCTGCGCGTGTCCGGGGCCGACCCCCGCGACCGCCACCTCGGCGTCTCCCACCACTCCCTGACCGCGTACACCCGCGTCGCGCTCGCACCCGCCGACGTCCCCGTCCCGGTCCCCACCACCGACGTCGAGCACCTGCCCGCCTGGGGCGCACCGCTGACCGGGCGCATCCGCGAACAGGCACTGACGCTCACCGCGGACGCCCCCCGGCACACGCTCGTCGACGTCCCCGCCGACACCACGCTCGTCGACACGCTCCGCACCTCCCCCGCCGGGCTGCGCACCATGGGCCGCAACCTCGACGCCGACCCCGCGTCCTTCGTCGCGGCCGCCGTCGCGGGCGTCCACGCCCACCACCTCACCGCTGGCAGCGAGCCGTCCGCATGAGGGCCACCACCCGCCTGGCCGTCGTCTGCCTGCTCGTCGCCGTCGTCGTGCTCGGCGCCGCCACCGCCACCCCCTGGCGCCTCAGCACACCCCAGCTGGCCCTCCCGGAGCTCTCCATGCCCCACCAGAACATGCCGAGCGCCAACCCCAGCCCCAGCATGTCCCCGCCAGCCCCCGAACAGCCCCCCACCGACACCCGCTGGCTCGGCCTGATCGCCGCCGCCTTCCTCGCACTCCTCGTCGCGACCCTCGTCGGGTTCGCCGTCCGCCAGCTCCTGGCCGTCCGCCGCGAGAAGACCCGCGCCAGGCCCGACAGCCTCACCGGCACCGCCGCCGCCGACTCCCTCGGCGACGACGTCGACCTGCCCGAGATCCAGGACGCCGTCACCCGCGCCCTCGCCCACCTCGACGGGCACACCCGCCCCCGCGACGCCGTCGTCGCCGCCTGGGTCGCCCTCGAAGAAGCCGCCGAACGCGCCGGCACCCGCCGCGACCCCGCCCAGACCCCCACCGAGTTCGCCGGCACCGTCCTGGCCGCCACCCCCGCACCACCCGCCCCCGTCGCCCGCCTGCGCACCCTCTACCAGCGCGCCCGCTTCACCGACCGGCCCATCGACCGCGCAGCCGTCACCCAGGCCCGCGAGGCGCTCGCGGACATCGCGCGCAGCCTGGACGTGCACGACGTCGAGACGGCGCCCCCGGCATGAGGTCCTGGAACTGGCGGCGGGTCGTCACCGTCACGGTCCTCGCCGTCCTGGTCGCGGCCGGGCTCGTGCTCTGGAGCGTCGTCGACGTGGCGCACGCCCTCGCTGCGGTGGCGCTGGCCAGCACGATCAGCGTCCTGTGGTCCGCGACCGAGCACCCCGCCGGCGACCCCGAGTGGCCCGGCACGGTCGTCGAGGCCCGGGCCGGCGGACGGCACGACGTGTCCGACCTCGGCTGGTCCGTGTTCGGCCGCGACGGCTTCGTCACCGAGCGGGTCGTGCGGCGCGTGCGGGCGCTGGCCGCCGACCGGCTCCGCGCGCACGGCGTCGACCCTGCCGACCCGGCCGCCCGGCCCGACGCCGAACGGCTGCTCGGCGCCGCCGTCCTGCGCCAGCTCACGTCCGGCCGGCCGCCCACTGCGCGCACCGTCCAGTCCTGGCTCGACGTGATCGAACGCCTGGGGGCCGCGCCCAGCACCGCGAGCCCCAGTACAGCCAGCAGTCGCACGCCCAGCGCACCCACGCCCACCACCGAGGAGAACCGTGCCTGACCCGAAGAACACACTCCCCGTCGCCGACGTCGCCGCACTCGGCGACCAGGTCCTCGCGGAGGTCGGCACCGCCGTCGTCGGCATGCGGGACGCGCTGCAGACCGCGCTGGCCACGATCCTCGCCGGCGGGCACGTCCTGTTCGAGGACGTGCCAGGCCTCGGCAAGACCCTCGCGGCCCGCTCCCTGGCCACCGCGCTCGGGCTCGACTTCGCCCGCCTGCAGTGCACCCCCGACCTGCTGCCCGCGGACATCACCGGCTCGTCGGTGTTCGACCCCGCCACCCGCAGCTTCGAGTTCCGCCCCGGACCCGTCTTCACGGGCCTCTTCCTCGCCGACGAGATCAACCGCACCGCCCCCAAGACCCAGTCCGCACTCCTGGAGGCGATGGCCGAACGCCAGGTCTCCATCGAGGGCACCAGCCGCCCCCTGCCGAACCCGTTCCACGTCCTGGCGACGTCCAACCCCGTCGAGTACGAGGGCACCTACCCCCTGCCCGAGGCGCAGCTGGACCGGTTCATGGTCCGCCTCGCCGTCGGCTACCCCGACCCCACGCAGGAGGCCGAGGTCCTCACCCGCCGCCTGGCCCGCCGGCAGGAAGCCGCCCCCGTGCGCCAGGTCGTCGACCCCGCCACCGTCCGCGCCATGCAGGCCGGCACCGAGGCCGTCGCCGTCGACCCCGACGTCGTGCGCTACTGCGTCGACCTCACCGCCGCCACCCGCGGCCACCACTCCCTCGAGGTCGGCGCCTCCCCCCGCGGGTCGCAGAACCTCGTCCTGCTCGCCCGCGCCATCGCCGTCCTCGACGGACGCGACTACGTGCTGCCCGAGGACGTCAAGCGCATAGCCATCCCCGTCCTCGCCCACCGCATCACCCTCACCCCCACCGCCTGGGCGTCGGCCACCCGGCCCGAGAACATCGTCGCCGACCTCCTGCACTCCGTCCCCACTCCCGCCACGGTCCGCGCCCGATGACGGTCGGCGGCATCATCGTCGCCCGCGGACGCACCTCCCAGGGCACACCAGCGGACGGCCACCACGGCTGGCGCCCCACCTCCGCCCACACCGCCGCCATCGTCACCGGCGTCCTCCTGCTCACCGCCGCCGTCCTCGCCGGCCGCGCCGACATCGCCCTCATCGGCATCCCCAGCCTGCTGGCCGCCACCTGGGCCGCGGCCACCCGGCCCACCGCACCCCTGACCGCCACCCTGCACGAACCCCCCGGCACCACCACCCCCGGCGAGCTCACCGGCACCCTCCACCTCACCACCACCCCCGACACCGCCGACGTCATCCACCTCCGCATCGCCGCCACCGGACACCGCGACACCCACCTCGCGCTCGCGGCCCACGCCCGCCCGGGGGTCCACACCGACGCCGGCTCCGGGGACGACACCGACGACGCCGCCGAGCGGCGCCTTCCCCTGCGCCTCTCCTCGGTGCGCACCGGCCCGCAGGAGACCTTCGCGATCGACGTGCGCGGCTCCCGGCACGGCACCTGGGAGGAGGAGCCGACGGCGGTCGGCGGCCTGCGCCGCCTCGTCCTGCCCGGCGCCGTCCCGCTCGGCCGCCTGCCACTGCCCCAGCGGCTACGCGGACTGACCGGCCCGCACTCCTCGCGCCGCCTCGGCGACGGCTCCGAGCTGCGCGACATCCACCCCTTCACACCCGGCGACCGGCTGCGCCGCATCGACTGGCGCACCACCGCCCGCCGCTCCCCCGAGCTCGACACCCTGTACGTGCGGCGCACCTGGTCCAGCGCCGAGGCGACAGCCGTCCTCGTCGTCGACTCCCGCGACGAAGTAGGGCCCGACCTGCGGACCTGGCGCGGCTACGGCACCCTCCGCGTCGACGAGCCGACGTCGCTCGACCTCGCCCGGCACGCCGCCGCCTCCGTCGCCCAGGCCCTCGTCGAGGCCGGCGACCGCGTCGGCCTGGAAGACCTCGCCCGACGACGCCGCCCCCTCCCGCCCGCGTCCGGACGCCGCCACCTACGCCGCGTCGTGCACGGCCTCGCCCTCGCCCACCCCAAGGACCGCGCCACCGAGCACCGCGTCCGCCCACCCCAGGTCCCCGCCGACGCCGTCGTCTACCTGTTCACCACCGTGCTCGACGACGCACCCCTGCACCTCGTCCGCACCTGGCGTACCAAGGGCCACCCCGTCATCGTGATCGACACCCTGCCCGACCTGCACCCCGTCATCGAGCACCACCTCTGGATCGCCTGGCGCATCACCCGCCTGGAACGCGAGGACCGCCTCGCCACCCTCGACCGCGAAGGCGTACCCGTCGTGCGCTGGGCCGGATCCGAACGCGACCAGGCCGCCGTCCGGTTCGAGACACTCGCCCGCGCCGCACAGCGGCACATCCCCGGCCGAGTACCCGGCACCGCCGCCCCCACCACGCCCCCGCGGACGGCCACCCCATGACCCGCTACCTCATCACCGAGTGGATCCGCCGCTTCCGCCTCCACCTCGCCGACCCCGCCGCCCGCCCCCTGCCCGAGGTCACCGCCGAGACCGGCCCCACCCTGCGCGGCTGGGTACTCCGCCTCGCGCTCCTCCTGCTCACCCCCGCACTGCTGCTCACCGCCGCCGGCCGCAGCCCGGGCATCTCCGACTCGATGGTCTGGACGATCGTCCTGGTGTGCACCGGCCTCCTCGTCGCGCGACCCACCCCCACCACAGCCGGCGGCATCGTCGTCCTGTCCGGCATCCTCCTGTGGGGCTTCACCTCCGAACCCTTCGACCCCTGGTCGCTCCCCACCGCCCTCCTCGCCTACCTCCTGACCCGCATCACCTGGTGGGCAGCACACCTCCCACCCCGCGGCCGCGCCGAGATCGTCGCCCTGCTCGTCGGCTGGCGCCGCGACCTCACCGTCCTCGGCGGCACCGGCCTCCTCGGCGGCCTCACCATGCTCGTCACCGGCGCCACCGTGCCCGGCGCCGTCCTGCTCGCGGCGCTCGCGGCGCTGGGGATCGCGCTCCTCGCGCTGGCGACCGGCGGCTCGGCGCGTGACGATGGGCGGAGCTGATCCGACCGGAAGAGAGGATCCCGCGCATGTCCCCGAAGCTGCCCCGCTACACCGTCCCGTCCCTCACTCCCGAGCAGGGGGCCGAGGTCGCGGAGATTCTCCAGCAGCGGCTGCACGCGCTGAACGACCTGCACCTCACCCTCAAGCACGTGCACTGGAACGTGGTGGGGCCGCACTTCATCGGCGTGCACGAGATGCTCGACCCGCAGGTCGAGGCGGTCCGCGCGATGGTCGACGAGATCGCTGAGCGGATCGCCACGCTGGGCGGCGTCCCCGTCGGTACGCCGGGCGCGCTGGTGGCTGCCCGCACCGGGGAGGACTACAAGCTCGGCCGTGCGTCGGCGATCGAGCACCTGGCCGAGCTGGACGGCGTGTACGACTCCATCATCAGTTTCCACCGCAAGGCTGCCGACGAGACGGCCGACCTGGACATCGTCACGAACGACCTGCTCATCGGGCACCTGCACGACCTGGAGCAGTTCCACTGGTTCGTCCGCGCCCACCTGGAGTCGGCGTCGGGCGCGATCCCCGACTGAGCGTGCCGGCCCGCAGGTGTCGGACGCTCGGGTCACCGTGGTGACCTGAGCGTCCGACACCTGCGATCAGTCGGCGATCGGGGTGAAGTCCCGCGCGCCGAGGAACTCGGGGCGCGCCTGCTCGGCCGCGAACGGCTCGACGGCGGCGTTCTCGACGCTGTTGTAGACCAGGAAGATGTTCGACCTCGGGTACGGCGAGATGTTGCCGTTCGAGCCGTGGATGCAGTTGCAGTCGAACATGATCGCGCTGCCCGCCGTGCCGGCGAGGACGTCGATGCCGTGCTCGTCGGCCATCCGGGTCAGGATGCCCTCGTCGGGGGTGCCGGCGTTCTGCATCACCAGGGAGGACTTGTAGTTGTCGTTCGGCGTCCGCCCGGTGCAGGACACGTAGGTCTTGTGCGTCCCGGGCATGATCATCAGCGGGCCGTTGAACGAGTAGTTGTCGGTCAGCGAGATGGAGATGCTGACGGTCCGCATCCGGGGCAGGCCATCCTCGGCGTGCCACGTCTCGAAGTCCGAGTGCCACGCGAAGTCACCTCCGCCGAAGCCGGGCTTCAGGTTGACCCGGCTCTGGTGGATGTACACGTCCGAGCCGAGGATCTGGCGGGCCCGGCCGACCACGCGCGGGTCGCGCGCGATGCGGGCGAACACGTCGCTGGTCCTGTGCACCTCGAAGATGGTCCGCACCTGCTGGGAGGTGCCCTCGATGATGGTGCGCTCGTCCGCGCGGACCGCGGGGTCGGTGGAGAGCCGCTCCAGCTCCGCCCGGAACTCCGCGACCTCGGCGGGCGTGACGAGGTCCTCGAACACGAGGTACCCGGTCCGGTCGAACCCGTCCAGGAGCTCCTGGACGAGCGGGCCGTCGGCCGCGCTGCCCCAGACCACCTCGTCCTGGCGCGGGATCTCGGACGCGTCGCCCTCGACGCGGGTCGGGTACAGGTCCCTGCTGGTGGTGCTCGTCGTCATACGGCGACCTCCTCGGTGCTGTTCTCTGTGATCCTTTCTCGCGTCGTCTCTTCTTCGGTGATCAGCGGGTACACGCCGTCGGCGTCGTGCACCTCGCGGCCCGTGACCGGCGGGTTGAAGGTACAGATCAGCCGTAGGTCGGTCGTCGGGCGCATGGTGTGCTTCTCGTTGCCGTCCAGCAGGTACATCGTGCCGTCGGTGATCTCGTGGACCTCGCCGGTCTCGCGGTTCTCGAGCTCGCCGGTGCCGCCCACGCAGTACACGGCCTCGATGTGGTTGGCGTACCACATCTCGGTCTCGGTGCCGGCGTACATGGTGGTCTCGTGGAACGAGAACCCGACGCCCTCCTTGGCGAGCACCAGCCTGCGGCTGCGCCAGGTCGTGGACCGCACGTCGCGGTCGGTGCCGTCCAGGTCGGCCAGTCGTGTCACTATCACTTGTCGTCCTCTCCTCGGGATCGGTTCCCGTCCTGTGCTGGGCTGTCCTGTGCCGTGTCCGAGATGGCCGGCGCGCCCAGCACCTCGGCGGCGGCCGCTGCGATGATGTCCAGGCCGGAGCGCAGCTCGTCCGACGTGATCGTCAGGGCGGGCATGGTCTTGAGGACCTCATCCTCGGGCCCGGACGTCTCGACCAGCAGGCCGCGCTCGTACGACGCCGCCGCGATCCTGGCCGCCGCCGAGTCGTCCTGGAACTTGATGCCGGTCAGGAAGCCGCGGCCCTTGACGACCGCGCCCTGGTATCCGTCGGCGATCCTGGTCAGGCCGTCGCGCAGCTCGACGCCGCGCGCCCGCACGTCGGCGGCGAACGCGTCGTCGGACCAGAACTCGTTGAGCGCGGCGGTCGCCGTGACGAACGAGGTGTTCTGGCCGCGGAACGTGCCGTTGTGCTCGCCCGGCTCCCACTGGTCCAGGTCGGGCCGGATCAGCGTCAGCGACATCGACAGCCCGAACCCGGAGATCGACTTCGACAGGCAGACGATGTCGGGGTTGATCCCCGCCTCCTCGAAGCTGAAGAAGTCACCGGTGCGGCCGCAGCCGGCCTGGACGTCGTCGAGGATCAGCAGGATCCCGTGCGCACGGCACAGCTCGGACAGGGCGCGTAGCCACTCCGGCCGCGCGGCGCTGAGACCGCCCTCGCCCTGCACCGACTCCACGATGATCGCGGCCGGTTTGTCGACGCCGGACCCGCTGTCGCTCAGCACCCGCTCGAGCCACAGGAAATCCTCCGTGGCGCCCGAGAAGTAGTCGTCGTACGGGATCTTCGAGCTGTTGGTCAGCGGCAGGCCCGCGCCGTTGCGCTTCATCGAGTTGCCGGTCACCGACAGCGCGCCCAGCGTCATCCCGTGAAACGCGTTGGTGAACGACAGGATGTGCTGACGGCCGGTCACCTTGCGGGCCAGCTTGAGCGCGCTCTCCACCGAGTTCGTCCCCGTCGGCCCCGGGAACATCACCTTGTAGTCCAGGCCGCGCGGCGCCAGGATCCGGTCCCGGAACGTCGTCAGGAACTCCCGCTTGGTCGCGGTGTGCATGTCCAGCGAGTGCACGACCCCGCCGCTCCGCAGGTAGTCGATCAGCGCCTCGAGCAGCACCGGGTGGTTGTGCCCGTAGTTCAGGGCACCCGCCCCCGCGAAGAAGTCGAGGTAACTTCGCCCGTCCTCGGTGTGCAGCGTGCTGCCCGCGGCGGTCGTGAACGTCGTGGGCCAGCTCCGGCAGTAGCTGCGGACCTGGGACTCGAGCTCGTCGAAGACGCTCGTCGAAGCGGTACTGGTCGAGGACGTGCCAACAGGCACAGCGGTATTCGGGCGCATGGCTCCTTCCACGGTCCGGCCCCGGTGACCGGACTCGGCTGTGGTAGATCGGTTGAGATGTGGGGTTTTCTGGGGATCGACCTGGACGAGGTCAGGAAAGTGGCCCGATGCGGAACACGAGCTCCGCGTCGTGGCCGTCCGGGAACGCTTCCGTCGGGAAGACGGTCCGCACGTCGACGGGCGCACCCTGGGCCGACGCGAAGGACATGAACAGGGCGATCGACGCCGTGTTGTCCGAGGTGATGGTGGTCTCCACGTGAGTGCACCCCGGGTGCTGCCCGGCAAGGTGCGCCAGCATCCGGGACGCCAGGCGCTGCCCGCGGTAGGCGTGGTCCACGGCCACCTGCCAGACCATCAGCGTGGTCGGCTGGTCGGGCCGGACGTACCCGGTGACGAACCCCGCGGGCTCGCCGTCCACGGTCACGATCACGGAGGTCCGGGCGAAGTCACGTGCCCAGAGGAGATACGCATAGGACGAATTCAGGTCCAGCGTCTTGCTGTCGCGCGCGAGGCGCCACATCGCTGCTCCGTCGGCGACGGTGGGCTCCCTCAACGCCACCGTGGTTTCGGTCGGATGGATGTGCTTGAGTTCCTCTTCGAGGTTCTGCATGACAAATCGACCGTAACGAACTTGCGTGACGATTGCACATTGCGATCTCGTGACGATCGGGTTACCGGCATGTTCTCGCGGCAAACTCGGGGTCACGTGCTGGCCGGTTACCGGGGCGCGCTACCGTGTCCCAGGTGACCGATCCATTCATCCGCCCCTACCGCACCACCGACCGCGCTGACGTCGCCGAGATCTGCGTCCGCACCGCCGCGGCCGGCGGCGACGCACGCGGCATCTACTCCGACGACTTGCTCATGCCCGACGTCTACGCGCTGCCCTACGTCGACCACTCCCCCGACCTCGCCTGGGTCGTCGAGCACCACGGCCGCGCATCCGGGTACATCATCTCCGTCGCCGACACCCAGGCCTTCGCCGACTGGTGGGCCCGCGCATGGACACCCGGCTTCGTCGCCCGCCACCCCGCCGTCGGCCCCGCCACCGGCCGGAACCCCGACTACACCGAGGCCCAGCTCCTGTACGACGGCACCGACCCCCAGCGCATGGTCCGCGGCCTACGCCACGACGAGCTCACCACCCACCCCGCCCACCTGCACATCGACCTGCTCCCCGAGCTACAGCGCCGCGGCCTCGGCGCCCGCCTCATCGACACCCTCCGCACGGCGCTCGCGGAGCGTGCCGTGCCGGGCGTGCACCTCGGCTACGCGGCGGAGAACACCGCGGCCCGCCTGTTCTACGACCGCTACGGCTTCAAGGAGCTCCCCTCCTCAACCCCCCATTCACCGCTGCTCGGCATAGCCACCACCTGACGGCGTCAGCCCTCTTCTGACGCGTCCAGCCACGCTCGGCGGACCTGTTCGAAGCGGGTGGGCAGCGGCGGGCGCAGGGCGCCGTAGCGCGCGTTGGTCCGGTGCGCGAACCGGCGCCACGACAGCACCAGCCCCTGCCGCGTGATCGGCAGGCCGGACGCGACGGTGGTCCCGTTGTCGTGCGTGTGGTGCACCGTGAGCAGAAGCGCCCGCGGCACCGAGCCCTCCAGCTCCGACGCGAGCTCCTCGCGCACCACCATCCAGTGCTTCAGCAGCACGACGACGTCGGCCGCCAGCAGGTGCCGCCGCGGCGTGCGGTGCTTGCCGTGCCGCACCAGCACGCTGCCCTCCGACGTCCGGGCGCGCGCAGGCCCCAGGTCGATGTCCTCGACGCGCACGCGCAGCAGGTCCCCGTACCGCGCGCCCGTCGCCCGCACCATCCCCGTGATCACCGCCAGGCGCACCATCTCCGGCTTCGCGCCCGGCCGCATCGCCTCCGTGGACAGCTCGAGCCACACCCACTCCGCCTCCTCGAGGCTCACCGGAGGCCTCGGATACCGGGCGAGCTCCCCGCTCCGTGCCTGTGGTGACGTGGCATCGGTACTGGTCATGGTGGCAATCTACGCTTGGCACACTATTAATCAAGAGGGACACGCCGGAAAACGCCCGTACGCTCTTCCGGTGGACCTCCCCCGGGCCGTCGGCCTGCCCATTACCATCGCGCGCCCCGTCGACCACGAGGTCGTCATCAAGAAGTCCCGGTTCCTCGCCCACCTCGCTCCCGCCCGCAGCGTCGCGGAGGCCGACGCCGTCATCGCGCGCCTCCGCAAGGAGCTGTGGGACGCCCGCCACCACTGCGTGGCGATGGTGCTCGGCACCCACGCCGACCAGGCCCGCTCCTCCGACGACGGCGAGCCCAGCGGCACCGCCGGAGTACCGATGCTCGAGGTCCTCCGGCGCCGGGGCGTCACGGACCTGGTCGCCGTGGTCACCCGCTACTTCGGGGGCGTGAAGCTCGGGGCCGGCGGGCTCGTCCGGGCGTACTCGGGGGCCGTGTCGGCGGCGCTGGACGAGGCGGCGGCCTCGGGGGCGCTGCTCCGCCGCGAGCTGCTCCTCGAGGTCGAGGTGGCGGTCACCCACACCGACGCCGGCCGCATCGACAACCTGCTGCGTGACTGGGCCCAGTCCCACGGGTCCGTCATGGAACCACCCGCCTACGACGCCGTCGCGCATCTTCGTCTACTCGTGCCGCGGCACGAGCTCGAAACCCTGACCGCCGACGTCGCCGCTGCCTCCGCCGGCGTCCTCTCCCCCGCGGTCGGCGAGGCACGGGTGGTGGACGTTCCCGTGCCCCCGGGCTCACGTGCGGGGTAGCCGGTCGAATCCGGTGAACGGCTCCCGGATCGTCACGCTCGAGGCATCCCCGCTGGTCTGTGCGACGGCGGAGATCGTCTGGATCAGGTCCTCGGTGAGGTTTCCGTAGATCTGCATGGTGCTGTCCGGCTCGAGATACTCGGCGTAGGCGGTGGCGAAGTGCTCCACCCCCACCTTCATGTGGGTCGCCATCGAGTCGGCGTCCGGATGCACCTGGACGATAGTGACGTCGTCGGAGTCCGGCGCCGTGTAGCCGTAGAAGGAGTGCAGTCGCGGCTCCTGAGGCTCGACGACGTCCGAGCTGAACCACTCGAAGTGCTTCTTGAACTGCTCCCTCTTTCCAGGCTTGATCTTGTAGGTGCCGATGAAGATGAACGGAGCGTTCATGGCGTCCTCCCGGGTTCGGTGCCCCGCTGGATTCGGGGCTTGAGGTCGACGATGCCCGCCTCCCCGCTGCGTCGCTTCCGCAGAGCGGGCCATCCTCGGGCGGCCGATGCTGGGTATTCCTACCCAATGCCACCGGCTGGGAGAATCGGCAGAGGGAGAGTGCGATGAACGACGCCGTCGGCCACCTTGGTACCGCTCGCGAGCATCAGCACGCGTCGCGGTGGTTCCGGGCCTGCGAGGAGTACGCGGCCGCGGACCGGGCCACGCCCTTGGCTGTCGATGACCTGGAAGCCTGGGCCGAGTCCGCCCAGGTCGTCGGGCAGATCGACGAGGCCGTCGCGGTCCTGACCCGCTGCTTCGAGCTTCGGGCCGAAGCCGGCGAGATCCACGGGGCCACGCGCGCGACGTACTGGCTCTGGAGTGCTCACATCTTTGCGCGGGGCGAGTATGCCGCCGCAGCAGGCTGGGTCGAGCGAGCCCGGACGCTGGCGGAAGAGCAGGGGTCGGGCGAGTACGGCTACCTCCTGATCCCGCGGGCCTACGGGTGCATGGCGAAGGGTGACTTCGCGACCGCGGAGGGTCTGCTGCATCGGGCGACGGAGCTGGGCCTCGGCCGCGGCGACGTCGACCTGATCACTGTCGCCACCACGATGCGTGGCCGGGCCACCCTCAAGCTGGGATCGCTCGAGATCGGCCTGGCGCTCCTCGATCAGGCGATGGTCCGCATCCTGACCCGGGCGACCTCGCCGCGTACGACAAGCGTCATGTACTGCGCCGCGATCGGCTCGTGCTACGAGGTGCAGGAGATCGCGCGGGCGACGGAGTGGTCGGTCGCCCTGGACCACTGGCTCGGAACGCTGCCCCAGCTGGGTGGCGCGTACTTCGGGAACTGCCGGATCTATCGCGCGCTGCTGATGCGACTGCGTGGGGAGTGGTCACGGGCCGAGGCCGAGCTCGAGCAGACCTGTCGTGACCTGGCCGTGGACGGGCGGCTGGTGGTCGGTCATGCCTGGTACGAGCTCGGGGAGCTGCGCCGGCTCCAAGGGCGGCCAGGCGTCGAGGAGGCCTTCGAGCAGGCGACGGCCTTCGGGCGCGTGGCCCAGCCCGGCCTCGCGCTCTACCGGCTCGGCCAGGGCGATGCGCAGGCGGCCGGCGCGGGCCTTCGCCGGGTCCTGGCCGAGCGGGAGCTGGCGGGCGACCGGCTCGTGCTTCTCCCGGCGGCGGTCGAGATCTGCCTCGCCGCTGGTCAGCTCGATGAGGCCAAGGACTTCCTCACCGAGCTGGAGAAGATCGCTCAGACCTACCCGACGACCGCCATGCGGGCCATCCTGGATGCCGCCCGAGGCGCTGTCGGGCTGAGCGAGAATCGGCCCGCCGATGCGCTGGCCCGCTTGCGGGAGGCGTCAGATCGATGGAGGGAGCTCGACGCCCCTTACGAGACCGCCCAGGTCGGCGTACGGATCGCGGAGGGGTGCCGGGCACTCGGTGACGAGGAGGGCGCTCTGATGGAGCTCCGGGCGGCGCTGGCGACGTTCGAGCGGCTCGGGGCACGGCCGGACGCCGCCCGGGTCCGCTGGCTCATGTCGGCTCAGAACGTGCACCTTGCCGTGCTGAGCCCACGGGAGACCGAGGTGCTGCGGCTGATCGCCGCGGGCGAGACGAACGCCGAGATTGCCGCTCAGCTCTTCCTGAGCGAGCGGACAGTTCACCGGCACGTCAGCAACATCCTGATCAAGCTCGACGTCCGCTCACGCACCTCGGCCGCGATGTACGCGGTTCGGCACGGGCTGATCTGACGCGTGGGGCGGCAGAGCCGGCTCGCGCTGAGTCAGAAGCCCTCGGGGCCTACCGTCGCGCCGTCCCGTACCGTGCCGCCGTCGCCCACGAGCGACGCCTTGCCCTCGGCCCGTACGCCGGACCCGAAGGTCCAGTCGCCGCGGACCGTCAGGGAGTCGGCGTCGCGCAGCGACGGCGCGCCCGCCGCGAACCGCTCGCTGAAGCCGTCGATGAGCTTGTAGTACTCCTTGTCCAGGTCCACCAGCGGGGCCGGCGCCTGCGCCTCGAGCAGGTAGCCGGGCGTGAGCGCGTAGACGTCCGAGCGCAGGACGAGCAGGTCGTTCGTCGTCTTGACCGGCAGGAACCGGGACCGCTCGACCTCGATCGCCGTCGCGCCCTCGAAGACGGCGACCGCCGCGCCCATCGCGGACTCGATCTGGACCACCTTCGGCGACGCGGAGTCGGCCGGGTCCACGGTCTTGTCGTTGCGGATCAGGGGCAGCTCGAGGACACCGCCGGTCCGGTCCAGCTCGGCGGCGAGCGCCTCGAGGTTGAACCAGAGGTTGTTGGTGTGGAAGAACGGGTGGCGGGTGGCGTCCAGGGAGGCGGCGACGTCGTCGGGGTGGGTCTGCGCGGTCTCGCGCTGGACGATGCGGCCGTCGGCCTTGCGGATGACGAGCTGGCCGCCCTTGACGTCGGCGGGCGTCTTGCGGCAGAGCTCTGCGGCGTACGGGGCGCCCGACGCCGCGAACCAGCCGGCGATGGTGGCGTCGGGGGTGGCGCCGAGGTTGTCGGAGTTGGAGACGCACATGTACCGGAACCCGGCCTCCAGGAGCGCGACGACGACGCCGGACGCGTGCAGCGCCGGGTAGAGGTCGCCGTGCCCGGGCGGGCACCACTCGAGGTCGGGGTCCTTCTCCCAGGTGACGGGCGTGAGGTCGGCGGCGAGCAGCTTGGGCTCGCGGTTCTGGAGGAAGTCGACGGGCAGGCCGTCCACCGCGATGTCGGGGTAGCGCTCCAGGGCGGCGAGGGTGTCGTCGCGGGTGCGGAACGAGTTCATGAACAGCAGCGGGAGGCGGGCCCCGGTGGCCTGCCGCGCGGCCCGGACCTGGCCGACGATGATGTCGAGGAAGGTGAGCAGCTCGGCCTCGCCGCCGGCCGGATCGCCGTCGGGCGCGCCGGGCGCCACCCGGACCGGCAGCAGCGACTTCGCCTGGTCCATGCCCATCGAGGTGCCCAGCCCGCCGTTGAGCTTGAGCATCGCGGTCTGCGCGAGGGCGGCGGAGGCGTCGGCGTCGCTGATCGTCAGGTCGGCGCGGTTGGGGATGTCGACGAGCGGCTCGATGTCGTCCTCGCGGATCAGCCCGGTCTCACCCGCCTGGAGCAGGTGGTAGAACCGCGTGAACGTCTCGATGGCGGCGGGCGCCACGCCCGCGTCGGTCATCTTCGTGCGGGCCTGCTCGAGCCCGGTGAGGTCCGTCATGGGGCACAGGCTATGCGAAGCCGGTCACTCGAAGCGCGACGGGTCGCCCGCGCCCACGCGGACGACGTCGGGGAACCCGTCGGACCAGTCGACGACGGTGGTGGGCTCGGTCCCGGCGTCCCCGCCGTCGACGACCGCGTCGAGCACGTGGTCGAGCTCCTCCTTGATGGTCCAGCCGTCCGTCATCGGCTCGGCCTGGCCGGGCAGGATCAGCGTGGAGGAGAGCAGCGGCTCCCCGAGCTCGCGCAGCAGCGCCTGTGCGACGGCGGAGTCGGGGATGCGCACGCCCACGGTCTTCTTCTTGGGGTGCGCGAGCCGGCGGGGCACCTCGGCCGTAGCCGGGAGGATGAACGTGTACGGGCCGGGCGTGGCCGACTTGATGGCCCGGAACGCCGAGTTGTCCAGCTTCACGAGCTGCCCGAGCTGCGCGAAGTCGGAGCAGACGAGCGTGAAGTGGTGCTTGTCGTCGAGCTTGCGGATGGCCCGGATGCGGTCGACACCGTCGTGGTACTCCATGCGGCAGCCCAGCGCGTAGGAGGAGTCCGTCGGGTAGGCGACCAGGGCGTCGTCGCGCAGCATGGCGACCACCTGCCCAATGGTGCGCGGCTGGGGGTCGACCGGGTGGACGTCGAAGTAGCGGGCCATGCCGCCGAGCGTAGTCCGGCGCCGGGGCCCGCGCGCAGCGTCAGCCGAGCGTCAGCCCAGCGTGAGCGCTCGCCGGAGCTCGTCCGCGCTGGCGTTCCCGCCCGTGCAGACGACGCCGACGCGGCGCCCGGCGAACCGTCCGGGATCGGCCAGGACGGCGGCGAGCGCCGCGGCGCCGGCGCCCTCGGCGACGGTGTGGGCACCGGTGAGGTAGAGGCGCTGGGCGGCGGCGATCTGGTCGTCGGTGACGAGCACGAAGTCCGTCAGGTGCTCGCGCATGAGCGCCTGGGTGACCTCGAACCCGCAGCCGACGGCGAGCCCCTCGGCGCGCGTGGTGTTGGGGCGCTCGACGAGGTCCCCGGTGTGCCAGGAGTCGTGCGCCGCGGGCGAGGCGGCGGACTGGACGCCGATCACCTCGGTGTACGGGGCGACGGCTGCCGCGACGAGGCCTGCCGCGGCGGCGCCGGACCCGCCGCCGACGGGCACGACGAGCACGTCGAGGCCGGGCGCCTGCTGGAACAGCTCGAGGTACAGGGTGCCGACGCCCGCGATGATGTCGGGCTCGTTCGCCGCGCCCACGAGGCGGGCGCCCAAGTCGTGGGCGAGCGCGGTGGCCTGGGCGCGGGCGTCGTCGAAGGTGGCGCCGTGCAGCAGGACGTCGGCGCCCAGGTCCAGCACGGCCCGCAGCTTGACGGGGTTGGGGTCGTCGGGCATGACGATGGTGCACGCGGTGCCGGTCAGGCGGGCGGCGTAGGCGACGCCCTGCGCGTGGTTGCCCGTGGAGTAGGCGACGACGCCGCCGGCGCGCTCGGCGTCGGACATCGAGAGCAGCAGGTTGCTCGCTCCGCGGGCCTTGAAGGCCCCGGTGCGCTGCAGGTTCTCGTGCTTGACGGCGACCTCGGCGTCGGTGACCCGGTCGAGCTCGGCGTACTGGCCCACGGGCGTGCGGACCACGACGCCGTCCAGGCGTGCCTGCGCCGCGAGGACGTCGGCGATGGTCGGGGGCGCAACAGCGGTCGCGATCGTCATGGACCCAGCGTGACCCCGACGCGACCCATAGGTCCAATACCTGTTCCGGAGACTTTCGATCGATAGCACCTATCTTTCTGCGTTAGCCTGGAGGCATGACCGCAGAGCTCGACCTCACCCGGCTGCGCGTCCTCGCGGCGGTAGCCCGTACCGGCTCCGTCACGGCAGCGGCGAAGGAGCTGCACTACGCGCAGCCGTCGGTGAGCCACCACCTGTCCCGCCTGGAGGCCGACGCCGGGATCCCGCTGCTCCAGCGGCACGGCCGCGGCGTCCGCCTCACCGAAGCCGGGCGCCTGCTCGCGAGCCGCGCCGAGGAGATCCTCGGCCGGGTCGAGGGCGCGCGGCGCGAGCTCGACGCGCTCGCCGGCCTGCGCGCCGGCCGCGCCCGCCTCGCCGCCTTCCCCTCCGCCCTCGCCACCCTCGTGCCCGACGCCGTCGCGCGGCTCGTGCAGGAGCACCCCGGCCTGTCGGTGGGCCTGGTCGAGCACGAGCCGCCGGACGCCGTCGCCGCCCTGCAGTCCGGGGCCGTCGACGTCGCGCTCGTGTTCGAGCACGTCGACGTGCGTCACGCCCGGTCCATGGAGGACCTGTCGCGCTTCGAGTCGACGCAGATCCTGGACGACCCGGTTCACCTGGTGACGGCGGCCGACCTGGACGCCGCGCCCGTGCCCGGGTACGTGCCCGACCTGAAGGCGTTCGACGACGCGGAGTGGATCGCCGGCTGCGAACGATGCCGCGCCGACATGGTCGCGCGCTGCGCCGCCGTGGGCTTCGCCCCGCGCATCGCCTTCGAGACCGACGACTACGTGGCGGTGCAGGCCCTGGTCGCCGCGCGCGCGGGCGTGAGCCTCCTGCCCGGGCTCACCCTCCGCGCGCACCGGCACCCCGGGATCGCGACCGCTCCCCTGCCGGGGGCGATCCGCCGGGTCATGGCCCTCACCGTGGGCCCGCCCGCGCCGCCCGCCGAGGCGCTGATTCGGCAGCTGGTCGTCGCAGGCGCTAACGTCCCGGTGTGACCACGGCTACCCGCCCGAGCCCGGCGACCTGCCCCATGAGCTGAGTCGGGCCGCCCCGATGCTCCTGGTGACCACCTTTCTCTACTCCGCCGGCGCCGCCGTCGCCGCGTTCATGGCACTGGAGGCGTACCTGGCGGTCGCCGCCACCGACCCGACGTACCCGAGCGTCGTCCTGGCGGCCGTGGCCGCCGCCGGGCAGATGACCGGCAAGCTGCTCTGGTACTGGGCCGGCGCCGGGACCACCCGCCTGCCCTGGCTGCGCCGCAAGCTGGACTCCCCCAAGGTCGAGGCCGCGATGACCCGCTGGCGCGACCGCACCGACGGCCGCCCCGTCTACACGGGCGCGGTGCTGCTCGCCTCGGCGTTCGCCGGCATCCCGCCGTTCATGGTGATGTCGGTGGTCGCAGGCGTGCTGCGGGTGCGGATGTGGCTGTTCCTGAGCACCGGCCTGGTCGGCAGGTTCGTCCGGTTCTGGATCGTGCTCGAGGCCGCCGACTTCGCATGGTTCCTGTTCTGACAGCAGGCTGCCCGCGGGCTGCCCGGGCTCAGAGGTCGGTGGCGCCGTCCAGGGCCTCACGCAGCAGGTCGGCGTGGCCCGCGTGCCGCGAGTACTCCTCCACCATGTGCACCAGGATCCAGCGCAGGGACATCCGCCCGTGGTGCCCGCCGCGCGCGGCGGTCCGGTCCAGGACGCCCGCGCCCGGCGCCGGCGTCTCGCCCAGCACCTGGTCGAGGATCCGCTCGGAGGCGGCGACGGCGTCGTCGAACCGGCTGGTGAGCTGCTCGGGAGTCTCGGCCAGGGCGCTGTGCCAGTCCCAGTCGTCGTCGGCCGCCCAGTCCACGGTGTCCCACGGCGGGGCCGGCTCGTTGCCGGCCAGCCGCACGTTGAGCCAGATGTCCTCGACGTACGTGAGGTGCTTCAGCATGCCGGCGAGCGTCATGGTCGACGGCGGGTGCGGCGTCCGGAGCTGCTCCACCGTCAGGCCGTCGCACTGGCGGCGGATCGTGGCGCGGTAGAAGTCGATGTACGACCGCAGCATCGTCACCTCGTCGGCGGCGCTGGGCGGGTCGGTCCTGGGGATCGGGCTGGTCCTGGGGCTCGTGCTGGAACTCATGGTGCGACCGTACCGATCGCGAGGATGTGCTGGCTCATGTCCGGCACCCCGCGGGTGGTCGACAGCGCCCGGGCGAGCGTGAGCGCGGCGTCGATCAGCTCGGGTGCCTCGGGGGCGTCGAGGGGCACCCGTTCGAGCGCGCCGCCGGCCGGGCCCTCGACCCCGTGCACGACGACGTCGGACAGGCCTGCGTCGGACAGCTCCGTGGCGAGCTCGGCGGCGTCGTGGAAGTGGGCCGCCGGGAACGCGATGTCCGCCGGAGCCTCGCCGTGCTCCAGGACCGCCTGCCAGGCGGGTGGTCCGAACAGCTCGTAGCCCCCGCCGACCAGCGCCGCGAGCCGCGTGATCGCCGCGGCGGCGACCGTGCCGCCCGGGCGGGTCACGCGCACGGCCTCGCGCAGGGCGCGCACCCGGTCCTCGCGGGACGCGAGGTGGTAGAGCGGGCCGAGGAGGAGCACCGCGTCGAACTGGTCGTCGCCCAGGTCCAGCCCCAGCGCCGACAGGTCCCGGGCGTCGCCGACGCGCGCCTCGAACGTGCCGTGCTCGGCGGCGCGCGCGACCTGGCTCGCCACCGGGTCCACGAGCACGACGTCGTAGCCGTCGGCCGCCAGAGGAGCGGCGTGCACGCCGGTGGCGCCCCCGACGTCGAGCACCCGCGCGCCGGGCACGAGCCGCTGGCGGATCAGCTCCTGGGTCCGGGTGTGCTCCAGCGGACCCTGCGCGGTGCGGGTGGTGAGCCGGGCGTGCTCGTCCCAGCCGGTCCGCCCGGAGTAGTACTCCTGGACACGCCCGTCGACCACGGCCTGGTCGGTCGCGTACTGCCCGTCGCCGGTCTCGACGCTGCTGCTTTCGACACTGCTGCCCTCGGAGCTCTCCATGGCGAGACCGTAGCGACGGCGCGCGAGCGGCCGCCACATGTTTCCGGCAGGAAAACACTTGACCATTTCACCCGAGCCGAATCGTTATGTGTCCAGCACGCCTCTTTTGCTCGGAGTGCGAGCATGGCAGCATGCGCAAGGTGCACCTGATCCGAGAATTCGCACCTGACGCCTACGATTTCGCGCTGTCGTCCTGGTCGTGGATCGGGACCGGTGACAAGACCCCGCGCTTCGCGTCCTGCTTCGGCGACATGTTTCTCGAGTCCCTCGACGGCTGGTGGTTCCTCGATACCGTGGAGGGCACGCTCGAACGTCGCTGGAACACCATGGACGCCATGTTCGCCGACCTGGAGGGCAGCGACGGACGCGCCGAGTACCTCCTCGAGGAGACCCTGAACGCCGCGCTCCAGCAGGGCCTGCGGCTCGGCGACGACGAGGTCTTCGCGTTCCTCCCCCCGCCCGCCGTGACCGGCACGATGTCGGTGGACTCCCTCGCACCGCTGCGCTTCGCGATCGCCGCGAACCTCGCCGGCCGGATCCACGGCGAGCTGAACGGCGTGCAGCCCGACGCCGGCGCGTCCGCCCTGTTCGCGGCGCAGAAGTACGCGGCGCAGCAGGCTGCCGCGCAGGAGTTCGCGGCGCAGGAGGCGGCACAGAAGTACGCCGCGCAGAGCGTGGCCGCTCAGCATTTCGCCACTGCCCCCGCCTTCGACGCGCCGAACCCGCAGACCGACCGGTGGGAGCCTGCGGCGCAGCAGGTGAACACGGGCGCCTACCCGGCCTACCGGCCCGCCCAGGAGCCCGAGTACGCGGGCGCCCAGTACGCGGCCGGGTCGGAGCTGGACTACGGGTCGAGCCGGGCGCAGGGCTACGACTCCGGCGCCTACACGACCGCACCTGCGGCGTCCGCAGCTCCGGTTGGTGCGCACGCGGCCGCGCCGGCCGCCGCTCCCGTCCCCGCTCAGGGCGGGCAGGGTTATGCCGGGCAGGGTTGGGCGGGCGGGCCCACCGCGTACGACTACCTGGACAACTCGCACACCGCCGACTCGGGCCAGTTCAGCCAGTACATCGCCGACCAGTACAACACCGGCCAGGTCGCCGCCGTCGACTACGGCGCGTCCGCCCCGGTACAGCCGAGGCCTCTCCAGGGCGGACGCCGGTCGTACGCCGGCTAGGCCTACTCCTCCAGGCCTGCCACGGCGGCCAGGATCAGCACTGAGCCGACGATCCCCGTCGGCCCGAGCCGCTCCCCCAGCACGACCGCTGCGGCGACGGCTGCTGTCACCGGTTCGAGCAGCGTCGCGACCACTGCCGCACCGCTGCGCGTGGTCCGCAGCCCCGTGTAGAAGAGGCCGTACGCGAGGGCCATCGTGAACACACCGAGGTAGGCCAGGGTGCCGACAGCGGCCGGGTCGGTGGTCACGAACGGCCCTCCGCCCGCCAGAGCCACGGGGACGAGTCCGGCCGCGCCTGCCGTCGTCGCCACCGTCGTCAGGGCCAGCGGGTCGACGACGCCCGACGTCGACAGCGTGCTGCCCAGCGACGTCGTCGCCGCATAGACCGAACCTGAGGCGACGGCCAGCAGCAGACCGAGCACCGGCCGCTCACCGACGGCGTTCATCCCCGATGCCACGCTCACCAGCACGAGGCCGGAGAGGGCTGCGGTCACGACCAGCGACAGGCGGACGGTGCTGCGCGGCCGGGCCGCCGTCCGCCGTCGGGCACGAACGAGGTCCACGACCGCGAGCAGCACGGGCGCCAGACCGAGACTGACGACCGTGGCGACGGTGACACCTGCGGTCGCCACGGATCCGAAGTAGAGCGCCTGGTAGGCGGCAGTGCCCAGCCCGACGACGACGGCGCGCACCGGATGAGCCCGGACCAGAGCCGCGACCTGCGGCCCTCGACGCAGGACCAGCGAAGCCGCCACCAGCACGACGGCGGCGATGAGCATGCGGTACGCGCTCACCGTGAGGACGGACATCGATGAGTGGCCGCGGAGGATCTCCAGGGCCAGGCCGCCGGTGCCCCAGAGAACTCCGGAGAGGCAGATGAAGAACAGCCCGATTCGAGTGGATGACATGTGTGCTCCTGGCCGGTTCCCGCAGGTGCCGGCTTGCTCCAAGGGATGGGGAATCGTCTGGAGCACGCCTCATCGCCGGCCCACATGGGCCGGTCGAGGTGCCGCTCCGGTCAGGCGACCGGGGGCGGGAGGATGGAGCGGATCGGAGTCACGGAAGGAGGTTAGCAGTGGCCGTCGGGAGTGCCTGGCGGGAGTGTCGGTGAGGCTGGATAGGGTCGATCGTGTTGGGACCCCTGGTGCCGGGCGGGCTTGCGTTGTCGCCTTCGCAGGACAGGGCTCGGGGGTTGTCCACAGGTTTGGATCTGGGGATGCGGAGCGCTCGGATCGAACATATATTCGAGGCGTAGATGATCGTTCAGTCGGCTGATGTGTGGAAGGCGGTGGAGTTGATGGCCGGAAGCGTCGGTGAGCAGGGCGTGGCCACTGTGGTGGAACGTTCGCTGAGGCACGCCCTGGCCACCGTGTCTGCCGTGCCGCCGCCCGCTGTGGTGGCAGACGCGTGCATGCCGACGCTGAGCTGGGGCTGTTCGCCGGTCGGTGAGGCGGGCGAGCTTCCGACGGCTGTGGTGACCTGGCCCGGTCATGCTCCCCTCGCCCGTGTCGTGGCGACGCCGGTCACCACTGCCGCGTCACCTGACACCACAGGGACTGCCGCTCGCGCTGACGCTGACACGGCCGACGCTGCTGATGGCGTGGCCCCGCTCCCCGGTCCTGGTGCAGGTGCTGGTGAGCCCGCCGTCAGGGGTGTGGTTCAGGAGGTCTCCACGCCTGTCACTGTGCCTGTCGCCGCGGGTGCGATCGACGCGGTCGATGCCGTCGCTCTGCCGGACGTCGCCCTGCCGGACGTGAGCGAGCTGCCGGTGGGCGGTGGCCTGGTTGATGTGCTGGCGGGTGTCGAAGTCGCGGACACGAGTGATGCTGGGTTGTTGGACGTGGCGGCGCGGTGGCAGGACGTGGTCTCGTGGGCGACGGCGATGCAGTCGCGCGTGCTGGGCGAGATCGGGCGTCGGCGGGGCTGGACCGAGGAGCACAGCGCCGCCGCCGCTGAGATCAGCGCACGGTTGCGGGTACCACAGGGCGAGGCGAACAAGCACATGGCCCGCGGTGCGGGCCTGGCCGAGCACACCCCGGTCCTGACCGCCCTCCAGCACGGCCTGATCGATGTCGCGAAGGCCGACATCCTGCTGCGGTCCGGCAACCCGTTGACCACCGAGGAACGAGCCGAAGCGATCGCCCTGTACCTGCCGCAGGCGCCGGAGCACACCCGCAGGTGGTTGCGGGACAAGATGAACGAGTTCGCGAACGGGCTCAAGGGCACCATCGAGGTGGTCAAGCACGCTCGCGCCCGGCGTGCGGTCTTCCTGGACCCGGCCGACAACGCCATGGCATGGCTCAGCGCGAACCTGCCCGCTACCGACGCCGCCGCGGTGTGGGACGCGATCGAGCAGGCCGCGCACACACTGCGCCGGTCCCCGGGCGCGACCCGGACCCTCGCCCAGGCCCGCGCCGATGCCCTGGTCGCGATCACCACCGGCCGCCTCATCGTCCCACCCACCCCCGAATGCGCCCCTACAGGCGAGGGCACCGCCACGACCGGCACCACCACGCGCACAGGAGCGGGGACCACGGGCACGGGCACAGGGAACACGGACGAGACCACCGCCACGAACGCGGGCACGCCCGCCGGTGTCTCCGGTAGCCCGGTCGAGAGCCACACCGTCCAGGACGTCACCATGGCCACGCCGGATTCCGGACCCGTGATCGACGGACGCGCGACCGACGAGTCTGCGAGAGACGGGTCGACGAGAAGGGGGTCGACGAGAAAGGGATCCGCGAGAAACGGGCCAGCGACGGCCGAGTCTGGCGAGTCTGGCGCGAACGGCTCTGGCGCGGCCGAATCTGGCGCGGTGGGCCCCGACGAGCCCTCCGTGCCGCGGACGACCGTGCCCGCCACGGGATGCACGTGCGGCGGCTGCACCTGCGGCGGGACCAGCATCCGGGTCGTCCCGGTCAGGCCCCAGATCCGCATCACGATCTCTGCCGGCGCGCTTCTCGGCCTTGACGACACCCCCGGCCAGCTAGACGGGTACGGGCCTATCCCCGCCGACATCGCGGCCCAGATCGCGGCCGACGCAACCTGGCAACGCCTGCTCACCGACCCCGTCACCGGGATCCTGACCGACTACTCCACCACGACCTACCAACCCGGCAAGGTCCTGCGTCAGGCCGTCATCGCCCGCGACCACACCTGCGGCTTCCTGCAGTGCGAACGCCCCGGTCGCTGGGCCGACCTCGACCACATCGTCCCCTACGACCACCAGCTCGACCCCACGACGCTGCCACCAGGCACTCCCGGACAGACCCGCGCCACCAACCTGCAGCCACTTTGCCGGGCACATCACCTTGCGAAAACCCATCACGGCTGGACTCCCGTCCGCGACCCTGACACCGGCATCACCACCTGGACCGCACCCACCGGACACACCTACACCCGTCCGGCCACCCAGACCGGACAGGTCACCAACGACGCCACCAGCCTGACCAAGGACACCCGAATCCGCCTCGGACAACCACCCCTCAACCAACACTCGACAGCAGACCCAGCCAGCGAGCAACCGCCCACCGAACAGCGACTACGACGCTTCCCCGACCAACCACCCTTCTAGCGTCCTGAATCGGGAATCTTGTTCAGTGTGGCGAGTCGTTCGAGGATCCGATCTCCTCAGCCATCGACCGGGCCGACCAGTGCGTCACGTTCTTCGGTGCTCAGGTGCGCGACGGAGCGACCTGACGCGAGCTCGAGAGCATCGCCGATGTCACCCGCTGCCGTGCTTCCCTGGCTCTGGCCCCGCGCGTTCACCCCCGCCCGAGCTCCGCCGCTCGCCGAAGCACGATCTCGGGCACCGGCTCGGACACGTAGTCCTCGGTGACGGGCTCGGAAGCCACCCGGCGCACCGGCACCTGGCCCGCCCAGCCGGTGAGCTCGAGGTCGCCCGGCTCGAGCGTGGCGCCTCCCGCGCGCTGCTTCATCGAGGCCTCGGCCAGGGGCAGCGCGATCACGACCGTCGCGGCGAGCTCCTTGCGCGTGGCCGGCCGGAGCGTCGCGGACCGCCCGGGCAGCATATGGTCCACGACCAGGTCGAGCGCCCGGCACCGCTCCTCCGCGTCGCTGACCAGCCGCGGCCGTCCGATCACCACCGCCGAGCGGTAGTTCATCGAGTGGTGGAAGCCGGTCCGCGCCAGGACCAGGCCGTCCAGCTCCGTCACCGTCACGCAGACGTCCTGCTCCAGGGCGGGCCCGAGCCAGCCCGCGGCGACCGATCCGTGCAGGTAGAGCGTGCCGCCGTCGTCCGGCCCGGACTCGTCGACGCCGAAGGCCGTGGGCAGCACCACGGGGTGCGCCCCCGCGACGACGCCCAGGTGCGCCACGAGCGCGTCGGAGAGCAGCGCCATGAGCCGCTGTCGGTCATCGACCTGGCGGTTCCGGCCGCGGGTCGGGGTGGTGCGGGCGGTGGGTGAGAGCTGCTCCGTCGTCATGCCGCTAGCCTGAACCGGATGTGGCATACAAACACGAGCCAGTTCGCCACTACTCAAACAGGCCACTTGTCGCGGCGCCACCAGCCCAGCCCCGGAGAGGACATAGAGGACACCATGCTCCCCGTCCGCCTCGACCGCTCCCGCCCCGAGCCGCTTCCCGCCCAGCTCGCGGCCGCCGTCCGCGGGCTGGTGACCGACGGGACCCTCACCACGGGCGACCGCCTGCCGTCCAGCCGCGCGCTGGCGGCCGACCTCGGCGTGGCGCGCGCCGTCGTCGAGCAGGCCTATGACCAGCTCCTGGCCGAGGCCTGGGTCGAGACGCGACGCGGGTCGGGCACCTTCGTGGCGTCGGGTGAGGCGCTCCCGGTGCGGGCTCCCCCGCCGCGGCTCGCGACGCGCGAGCCGCGGTACGTCCGCCTGGACGCCGGCACGCCCTGGATCGACCCGCGCCACCTCGCGGGCTGGCGGCGCGCCTGGCGGGAGGTGTCCGCGGCCCGGCCGCCCCGCGGCTATCCCGACCCGCGCGGGCTGCCTGAGCTGCGCGAAGCGCTCGCCGAGCGGCTCGCCCGTACCCGGGGCCTGACCGTGGGGCCCGACGAGATCCTCGTGACGGCCGGCACCACTGACGGGGTCCGGCAGCTCCTGGGCGCGCTCGGCCCCGGCGACGTCCTCGTCGAGGACCCCGGCTACCGCGCCGCGGTCGAGACGGTCCGGGCGTCCGGCCGCGCCGTCGTCGACCATCCGGCCTTCGCGCCCGTCACGGACCTGTCCGGCTGCGCCGCCGCCTTCGTCACGCCGGCCCACCAGCATCCGCTGGGCCGGGTCATGCCGGCCGCGGACCGGCTGGCGCTGCTCGCGGCGGCCCGCGCGGCGTCGACCGTGGTCGTGGAGGACGACTACGACTCCGAGTTCCGGTACGACGTCGCCCCCGTGCCCGCCCTCGCGGTCCTCGACCGGTCGCGCGTCGCGTACCTCGGGACCGCCTCGAAGTCGGTCAGCCCGAGCCTGCGGCTCGGCTGGCTGGTCGCGCCGCCGGAGGTGCACGAGCGTCTTGTCCGACGCCGCACGATCACCCACGACACCCCACCGTGGCCCACCCAGCGCGCGCTGCTGACCCTGCTGCGCGACGGCTGGGCCGACAAGGTCGTGCGCACCGCACGGCGGGTCTACGCGGACCGGGCGCCGCGCGTCGCGGCCGCCCTGGAGCCGCACGCCGAGCTCGCCGGGCCGCTCGCGGGGATGTACTCGACCTGGCTCACCGACCCGGACGCCGCCCTCGCGGCCCGGGCCGCCGCCCAGGCCGCCGGCTTCGACCTCCCGCTCCTGGCCGAGTACTGCCGCAGCGCCAGCCTGGCCGGGCTCGTCGTCGGCTTCGGCGGCGTGACCGACGACGAGCTCGACCGGGCCCTGTCCGCGATCGCCGCGGGCCTGGTCGGCTACGGGCGTTAGACCAGCGAGTCCTGCCACGCCGCGTGCAGCCGGGCGTACCGCCCGTCGCCCGCGATCAGGTCGGCGGGCGTGCCGTCCTCGACGATGCGCCCGTGCTCCATGACGAGCACCCGGTCCGCGATCGCCACCGTGGACAACCTGTGGGCGATGATGATCGCCGTCCGGTCCGAGAGCAGCGTCTGCAGGCCGCGCTGCACGAGCCGCTCGCCGGGCATGTCGAGCGAGGACGTCGCCTCGTCGAGCACCAGGACGGCGGGATCGGCGAGGAACGCCCGGGCGAACGACAGCAGCTGCCGCTGCCCGGCCGAGACCCGCCCGCCGCGCTTGTTCACGTCGGTGTCGTAGCCGTCGGGCATGTCGAGGACGAACTCGTGCGCGCCCACGGCGCGCGCCGCCGCCTCGATCTCCGCCTGGCTGGCGCCGGGGCGGCCGAGCGCGATGTTCTCGCGCACGGACCCGCTGAACAGGTAGGCCTCCTGCGTGACCATGACGACGGCGCGCCTCAGGTCGGTCGAGGCCAGGTCCCGCACGTCGACGCCGTCCAGGCGCACGGCGCCCTCCGACGCGTCGTAGAACCGGGTCACGAGCTTGGCCACCGTCGACTTGCCGGCGCCGGTGGTGCCCACGACAGCCACGGTCTGGCCGGCCGGGATGGTGAGGTCCAGGTCGGGCAGCACCACTGGGCCGTCGCCGTACTGGAAGCGCACGTGGTCGAGCCGCAGCTCGCCGCGCGCCCGCCCGTCCGCCAGGGGCAGCGGCGTCGGGTTGGCGGGCTCGGTCACCGTCGGCTCCTCCGAGAGCAGGCCCGACACCTTCTCCAGCGCCGCCGTCGCGGACTGGAAGGAGTTGTAGAACATGCCGAGCTGCTGCACGGGCTGGAAGAACCGCTTGCAGTACAGCAGCACGGCCGCGAGCACACCCACCTCGAGCGTCCCGTCGAGCACGCGCCAGCCGCCGATCGCGAGGGCCGCGACGACCGTCATGTTGCCGATCAGGATCAGGCCCGGCTGGAACCGGCCGTTGACGCCGAAGATCTGCAGGTTGGCGTCGCGGTAGTCCTCGCCGAGCTTGCGGTACTCGGCCTCGGTGGTGGGCTCCCGGCGGAACGCCTGCACCGCGCGCATGCCCGTCATGGTCTCGACGAACTTCACGATCAGCCGGGCCGACGCCGTCCGCTGCTCCCGGTAGAACCGCTGCGACATGCGCTGGAACCAGCGGGTGAGCAGCCACGCCGGGACGAACGCCACGGCGAGCACCAGCCCGGACCGCCAGTCCACGAAGAACAGGAAGCCGAAGGTGAACACCATCAGCAGCAGCGAGGAGACGACGCCGGTCAGGCCGCCGTCGAGCAGCTCGCGCAGCGCCTCCAGGTCGGACGTCTGCCGGGAGATGATCCGGCCTGACGTGTACGACTCGTGGAACTCCAGCGACAGCCGCTGGGTCTGGCGGAACACGCGGCGCCGCAGGTCGAGCAGCACGGCCTGGGCGATGCGCGCGGCGGCCCGCACGTAGGCTCCCGCGGCGACGCCGCCGAGCACGGCCGCCGCGAGGTACCCCGCGCCCAGCAGGACCAGCGGCGTCACCGAACCGTCGCGCAGGGCCGGGACCGCCTCGTCGATGGTCACGCCGACGAGCAGCGGCCCGGCCACCTGGCCGAGCGTGGAGGCCACGACGAGCACCGCCGCCCACACCAGGGCGTGCTTGTGCGGGCGCAGCAGGTCGCCCAGGAGCTGCATCGACCGGCGCCGGACGCTGCGCGAGGCATCCTTGCCGAGGCTCGTCACGTCGTCCGCTGCGGCATCGGTGGGCCGACGGCGGTCGGCGGGTCCGGTGCTGGGCTCAGTGGTGACCGTCATGAAAGCGCCTCCTGGCTCTGCGGGTCGGAGCTTCGCTGGTCGGAGCTTCGCTGGTCGGGACTGTGCGCCTCGTAGTCCCCCTCGAGGCTCGAGATGATGTACCGGTAGTGCGGGTCGCGCGCGAGCAGCTCCTGGTGCGTCCCGACGGCGGTGATCCGCCCGCCCTGGAGCACCGCCACCCGGTCGGCGAGGGCCACCGTGGACGGCCGGTGCGCGATGATGAGGCTGGTCGTGGCCACGAGCACGTCCCGCAGCCGGGCCGTGACGGCCTCCTCGGTGGTGATGTCGAGCGCGGACAGCGGGTCGTCGAGCACGAGCACGCGCGGCCGGGCCGCGATGGCGCGGGCCAGCGCGAGGCGCTGCCGCTGCCCGCCGGACAGCGACATGCCCTCCTCGCCGATGCGGGTGTCGACGCCGTCCGGCAGGTCGGCCACGAACTGCGCCTGGGCGACCTCGAGGGCCTCGTGCAGCAGGGCCTCGCGCTCGGCCTCCGGGACCTCGTCGGGGACGCCGAGCAGCACGTTGTCCCGCACGGACGCGGAGAACAGCGTCGGGTCCTCGAAGGCGACGGCGACCCGCTCGCGCACCTGGGCACGCGTCATCCGGCGGACGTCGACGCTGTCCACCTCGACCACGCCCTCGGTCACGTCGAAGAGCCGCGGCGGGAGCATCGCGAGTGTCGACTTGCCGGACCCGGTCAGGCCGACCAGCGCCGTTGTGGTGCCGGGCGGCAGCTCCAGGTCGACGCGGTCGAGCACGGGGCGCGCGGCGTCGTCGTGCTGGAAGGTGACGTTGCGGAAGGCGACGTGGCCGCCCGACTGCCCGTCGAGTGCCGGGGCGGCGGCCGCACCGGTGTCCGGGTCGGTCAGCGGGTTGACCGTGTCCATGACCTCGAAGAACCGGTCGACGGCGGTGCGCGCGTTGAGCGTCATCGACAGGGTCATGCCGAGGTCCACGACCGGGCCGTTGATGACCGCGGTCGTGGCGAAGAACGCGACCAGGGCGCCGAGCGTCATGTCGCCCTGGGCGACCAGGTAGGCACCCACCACCAGCGCCACACCGTTCGTGACCTCGGGGATGACGCGCAGGGCGGTCGTCAGGCCGGCGTCCGTGGTGGCCTTGCGGATCTCTGTCTCGCGGAGCTCGGCGGCCTGGTCCGTGAACTGGTCCAGCGCGTCCGGGCCCCGGCCGAACGCCTTCAGCACGCGGATGCCGTGCACCGACTCCTCGACGGTGGTGGCGAGGTCGCCCGACTGGTCCTGGGAAAGCCGCGAGATCTTGCGGTACTTGCGGGAGAACCGGAATGCCAGGATCGTCACGGGGATCGAGCCGCACAGGAAGATGATCCCGAGCCAGCCGCCCGTCACCACGAGCAGGGCGACCCCCAGGACGATGGTCACGAAGCTGACCACGAGCTGCAGGATGCCGAACACGAGCCAGCGCCGCAGCAGGCCGAGGTCGCCCATGATGCGGCTCAGCAGCTGACCGCCGGGCCAGCGGTCGTGGAACGCGACCGGCAGGTCCTGCAGGTGCCGGAACAGGGCCATGCGCATGACGGCCTCGACGCGCGTGCCGGGGAACATCACGAGGGTGCGGCGCAGCAGGATCAGGCCGGCCTCCCCCGCGCCGAGCACGGCGACGAGGACGACGGACCAGATCAGGCCCGTCCAGTCGTGCTCGCGCGCGCCGGTGGCGAGCGGGCCGTCGGTGACCCATTGCAGGACGCGTGGGATGGCGAGCGCCATGATGCTGGCGCCGAGCGACGCGACCAGGCCGCCGATCAGGCGCGGCAGGGCGCTGCGGACGTAGGGGTACAGGCGCCGGATCGAGGCGAATGTGCTGCGCTCGGGAGAAGGATCAGATCGATTCGAACTTTCGTCGGTGGGAGGCATCGAGACCATTATCGCGCCGGGTGCAAGTTGTTAGTTTCGGTAAGCACCTAGCCTCCGGCTTCAGCGCACCCGCACCGACAGGCAGGTCACGCAGCCCTCGAGCTTCTCGAACTCCGTGACCGGCGTGGTGAGCACCGTGAGCCCGCGGCCGCGGAGCAGCTCCGCCGTGGCGGGCGCGGCGTCCGACAGCAGCACCGTGGTCTCGTCCAGCACGACCACCGCGTTGCCCTCCGCCTCCGGGACCGGCAGGAACTCCTCGAAGAGGGTGACGTCGTCGACGAGGGGCCTGTACCCGATGATCGTGCCGTCGGGCAGCGCGGTGACCGCCGACTTCAGGTGCAGCGCCCTGGTCACGGGCACCTCGACGACGCGCCACCCGCGCGGTTCGAGCAGGGCCCGGAGCTGTGCCGCGCCGTCGCCGTTCGTGCGCGCCGTGCGCCCGACGTACGCGGTGCGGCCGACCTTCAGGATGTCGCCACCCTCGAGCGTGCCCGGCTCGGTGATCTCGGCGATCTCGTGCACCACACCCTCGACCACCTGTCGCACCGACGCCACCTCGCCCCGCCGGGACAGCGCACCGGGACGCGTCAGGACGGCGAGCCCGTCGAAGACCACCACCGCGTCCTCGACGAAGACCCCGTCCGGGTGCCCCTGCGCGGCCGGCACCTCGCGCACGGCCCAGCCGCGGTCGCGGAACACGTCCACGTAGCGCCGCCACTGCACGGCGGCGAGGCCGGCGTCGACCGGGACGCGTTCGAGGTGGGTCAGCTCGCCGTCCGCCAGGCGGGGCGACGGCGGGCGGACGAGCAGGGTGCGGGGGGCCGGTTCGGTCACCATGCCGCGACGTTAGCGGACGGCGGTCTGGTCCACCACGGCATCCGCGAGCGCTCGCTCCCGCGTCAGGTAGGAGATGCGGGCCTCCTTGGGTCCCTGCGGCGACTCGAACCGCACGACGTCGCCCACGGTGAAGCCCATGGCGATCATGCGGCGCAGCGCCTTCTCGTTGCGGGCGTCGGGCTCCCCGACGATCCGGTCGGTACCGGGCCCGGCGAAGAGGAAGCCGCGCATGGCGGGGCCGAGCACGGTCCAGGGGTCCTCGGGCGACCCGTGCCGGGCGGTCGGCCCGCGGCTGCCGAGGAAGAAGTGCAGGCCGAGATCGCCGGGGCGGGCGTCGTAGGCGGTGGCGACGGGGTCGTGCTCCGGGTGGTAGGCCTGCACGAGGACCACGGGCTCGCCGTCCCAGCGCACGAGGTAGGCGTGGTGGGTCGGCAGGGACTCCACGAACGCGTAGGTGTCGCGCACCTCGTCGCGGGTGTGCTCGCCCATCCCCCAGAAGGCGGCCCGCGGCTGGGTGAACCAGCGGTGCAGGACGTCGGCGTCGGCATCCGGGTCGAGCATGTGCACGGTGATGACGCCGTCCGGGCCGAAGTCGCGGCGCCACACCTCCTGGCCGCGCGCGCCGCCCAGCAGCCGGCCGGTCGTGTCGGCGGGGTACAGGCGGTCCCAGTCGGTGACGACGGGTGTCGTGCGGGCGTCGGCCCAGGTGGCGTGCTGGTCGTCGAAGTGCGGGCTGCCGGGACGGCCGTCGGCACCGAAGGGGACGCCCCACCGGCTGTTGGCGCGGTCGGCGAGGTCCCAGACGTAGCGGGCCACGGACCCGCGGTAGGCGGTCGGCGACACGCCCGGGGAACCGCCGGTGCAGCGCACGGTCTCGTTGTTGCCCGAGATGGGCGCGGGAGTGATGGCCGCAGTGCTGATGTCGGCCGGGACGGGGAGCAGCGGGTTGGGGACATGCAGGTCCCCCCAGGTCGGCTCGCCCTGCGGTCGGTTCTGTGGCTCGCCCTCGGTCGGCCCATCCAGCCCGGCACGCTGCCTGACGCCGGCGCGCGTCACCTCCGCCAGCGCAGCGCTCGCCTTTGACAACGAAGCGCTCACCTCCGCGGCGGTGTCGATGCCGAGCCAGTCGGCCGCGAGGATGCGCGCGAGCCCCGCCCCGACCGCCGTCGGGACGTCGAAGGACCCGCCGAGCACCGGGGCGAGGGCCGGGTCCTGCCCGTGCGGCTCGTGCAGGGCGGCGAGCACGGGGTGGGCGGCGAGGCGGCGCGCGAGGGTGTCGCGCCAGCGCATGTAGAGGGCGGCGTCGGTGGAGGCGGCGTCGACGTGGGCGCCCGCGGCGACCCAGGCGCGCAGCCGGCCGGCGGCGTCGGACGTGTCGGCGGCGAGGTGCGCGACGAGGCCGGGCGCGCCCAGGTCGCGGGTGTCGCCGTGGATGCGGGCCTGGGTCGCCGGCGACTCCGGGGCGGAGGCCGCGGCGAGGAGCTGCCGGATCCGCTCCGCGCGGTGCGGCGGGTAGGACCAGCCGAGGTCGTGCGCCTCGCGGCCCGGGCGGGCGTCGCGCGGGCCGACGCCGGGGCGGCCGTCCAGCCCGGCAGGCGCCTGGGTCACGGGCCGCTCGTTCGCGTCGACGGCCACCTGGGTCACCGGCGTCGGCGCAGGGAGGTCGACGTACTCGTCCGCGGGCTTGGCGGCGGGCAGCGCGCGGTCGGGCATGACGGAGGCGACGGCGGGGACCTTGCCGGCGGTCAGGCTGAGGACGGCGCCCGTGCTGTCCGCGGTGAGCACCCGGTTGACGGGGTCGACCCACCCGCCGAACGCGTCGGCGACGTCGTGCGCGGTGCGGGCGTGCAGGAGGGCCCGCCAGGAGGCGACGCCGACGTCGGACAGCTCGCGCGCGGGCCAGTGCAGGCGCCAGCCGCCGGGCCCGGCGCTGTCCGCGCCGTCCGACACGACCTCGACGTGGTGCGCCGACGCGTTGGTGATGCCCCACGCGACGGACGACGCCGGGTCCTGCCCGGTCGCGGGCCGGACCGCGTGCCCGAAGTGCAGGATCCCGGGCACGCCCGGGAAGGCGAACCCCAGCACGTCGTACGGGCCGGCCGGGTCGGTGCACGCGAGCCGGACCTGCTGGTACGGGCCCGGGAGCTCCAGGGTGCGGTGCGGGTCCCCCGCGACCAGCGGGCTGCCCGACTCCGTGAACGACCCGTGCACCGCCCACGCGTTCGAGCCGGAGCTCGCCCCGGCGTCGGCCGCGAACAGGGCGAGCACCTGCTCCAGCGGCACGCCTGGCACATGCAGGTGCCGGGCCACGTGCGCGCGCCACAGGACGCTCGGGAACCCGTTGAACAGCACGTGGGCCGCGAGGAAGAGGCCGATCGGCGTCCACGGCTCCCACGGGCGGTGCGGCAGCCCGGCCAGCTCGGGCACGTCGCGCCCGCCGGCGGCCAGGCCGGCGCTGACGCCGTCGGCGTAGGCGGCCAGCCACGCGCGCTCCGGCTCTGCCAGGGCCTCGTAGATGCGCTGGGCCGTGGCCGCCAGGCGCTCCCGCGCGGCGAAGGCGTCCCAGGCGGCGCCCGCCGCGCCGGCGAGGTCGGCGTACCGCTCCTCGGCCCGCAGCCGCTCGGCCTCGATCTGCAGCCCCCGGTCCTGGGCGGTCACCCAGCCCTGGCCGTACGCCACGGCGGCCTCGGAGGCGGCCCGCACGTGCGGGATGCCGAGGTCGTCACGAAACAGCTCGAAGCTCTCGGTGCGCGCGGCCACGTCGTCCATCATCTCTCTGCCTGTGTGACAGCTTGTCTGCCCGCCGGGTTGGGAAGAGTGCCCGCGTAGATCAGGGACTCCGACTGGTTGGTCAGGTCCACCATCTGCAGGGTGTTGCGCAGCTGCAGGCGGTTGAGGCACGAGTGCGCGAAGCGCGCGACCCGCAGGTCGACGCCGGAGGCGACGTCCGGGTGCTCGGCGGCGTGCCGGTCGATGGTCTGCGCCACGAGCGCCCAGAACCGGTCCTCGCCCAGCACGCCGTCCTTCGCGAAGATGCCGGACAGGTGCCGCAGCACGCCGTCGAACACGTCGGTGAAGATCGCGAGCGCCTTCTCCTCGTCGTCGACGACGGCGCGGATGCGCTCGATCGGGTCGGGCAGGGGGCGGTCGCCGAGCATGGCGACCTCCTCGCCGATGTCCTTCATGAGGGCGCGCCGGACCACGCCGTCGCGCAGCACGAGGATGAGGTTCTCGCCGTGCGGCATGAACGCCAGCTCATGGGCAAGGAGGCAGTGCACCAGGGGGTACAGGTAGGCGTCGAGGTAGGCGCGCAGCCATTCCTCGGGCGCGATGCCGGACTCGCGGACCAGGGCGGTCGCGAACGAGGTGCCGCCGGCGTCACGGTGCAGCAGGCTCGCCATGGTCACCAGCCGCTCCCCCGCGCCCAGGCGCGGGACGGGCGACTCGCGCCACAGGGCGGCGAGCATCTTGCGGTGCGGGTTCGGCTGCGGCGTGCGGTGGTAGACGTCGCCCGTGTAGCCGACCGACGCCACCTCGCGCAGGACGCCGAACCCGGCGGCGCGCAGGGTCGCGTCGCCGTCGACGAGGTCGGCGACCCAGTCGTTGATCTGCGGCGTGACCCGCATGTAGGCGGGTGAGAGCCCGCGCAAGAACCCCATGTTCTGGATCGCGAGCGCGGCCTTGACGTAGTGCCGCTCGGGGCGGGTGCGGTTGAACATGGTGCGGATCGACTGCTGCGGCTGGTACTCGTCCGAGCCGGGGCCGAGCGGCACGAGGTCGCCGCGGGCGACGTCGGCGGCGAAGGTGATGGCGACGCGGTGCTCCCACTGCCACGGGTGCACGGGGAGGTAGAGGTAGTCCGCGCTGTCGAGGCCGCGGGCGGCGAGGCGGTCGGCGAAGGCCGCGCGCTCGGCGTCGGACAGCTCGGCGCCGTAGTGGGCCTGCTCGGTCTGGTCGGCGGACAGCGCGAGGTGGGTGTGCTCGCGGCGGGCGGCGAGCCACAGCATCCGCAGGCGCCCGCCCCGCTCGGGCGCGTAGGCGCGGTAGTCGCTCAGGGAGAAGCCGATGCGGCCGTTGTTCGCGACGAAGCTCGGGTGCCCCTCGGACATCGCGGCCTCCACCTGCTGGAACGACTCCGCGACGGCGCGGGTGCCGGACGCCGTCCGCATCGCCTCCAGCAGCCCGCTCACGGCGGGCGTGTGCCCGTCGCGCTCGCGCTCGCGCTTGGCGGCCGCGCTGGCCAGGGTGGACGACAGCTCTTCGAGGTAGGTCGCCAGCAGCGCGTCCGGCACCTGCAGCAGGGGCTGCAGCTCCGCGATCAGCTCCAGCGCGTCCACGGGCAGGACGACGTCGCCGCGCGGCCCGGCGTCGGCCGTGCGGCGGACGGACGCCGGATCGATCACCCAGTGCTCCAGGGCGTACCGGCGGGCGGCGAACCGGTAGGTGACGCCGTCCAGGGCGAGGCGGTAGGCGGCGGGCGCGGTCGGGTCCGGGTCGGTGGGGGCGTCGGGGTCGGGCTCCGGCTGGAACAGGCGCTCGTGCGCGAGCTCCGCGAGCGCCTTGGCGACCAGGTGCCGGTGGGCGTGCTCCATGTGGTCGGCGGTCAGGTGCCCGGCGGTCAGGCTGGAGCCGGGCGGCGGGCCGTCGCCCAGGGCGGACGCCGCGAAGTCGGCGCGGGTGGCGATGCTCAGGGCGGCGCGCTTGGCGTGCGCGCCGCGGCCGAGGTCCACCTCGCGCAGCACGCGGAATCCCGCGGCGGCGTTCTTGGCGGCGATCTTCCGGTTGCCGACGTCGGGCTCGACGACGACGCGGGTCGCGCCGCGGCCGGCGGCGCCGTCCGGCCCACCGTCGGACAGGCAGAACCGCATGACCGCCGTCATGACGGCGTCGGTCAGGCCGTGCCGCGGAGTGGCGGGCGGGGCGACGAGCAGGTGCATGCCGAGGTCGCCGGGCTGGGCGTCGTGCACGCCGACGAGGAGGACGCGGGCCGGGTCGTAGGTCTCGGTCATGAAGACGGGTTCGCCGTCGAGGCGGCCGAGCCAGGCGTCCTCGTGCGGGCCGCCCTGGACGGCGGCGAGGTACTCGCGCACCTCGTCGACGGCGAGCCCGCCCATCTGCCAGTAGGACGCGGCCGGGTGGGAGAGCCAGCCCTGGACCAGGTCGGCGTCGCGCGCCGGCACCACGGGTTCGAACGTGACCTCGCCGAGGCGGGTGGTCGTGGCGAAGGTGTGCGGGGTTGTCGGGGTTGTCGGGGCTGTCTGGGCGGTCACCGGGCGGCCTCCATCTCGTTGTCCTGCGGGCCGGTCTCGACAGGCTCGACCAGCGATGTGGGCAGGCCGAACTGCTGGAAGGCGATCCGGCGCTCGATCGGGTACGGCTCGCGGCCCGTGACGTTAGCGAGGATCACGGAGTTGCGCCAGGCCCCGAACCCGAGGTCCGGCGCGGTCACGCCGTGGGTGTGCTCCTCGCCGCCCGCGACGTGGATCCGCCGGTCGGAGTCCACGGTGTAGTCGCGGGTGACCTCGTACCGGCCGCGCTCGTCCAGGCCGACCAGGCCCGGGGCCAGGAATCCGGGCACGGCGCCGGCGTAGCCCGTGGCTGCGACGACGGCGCGGGTGCGGTGCTCCGCCGTCGTGCCGAGCTGGGCGTGGCGCAGGGTCAGGACGTACTCGCCGGCCCCGTCCGCGCCGTCGGCGTCGAACCGGGAGGCGACCACCTCGGTGTCGGACAGCAGCGCGGTGGGCACCTCGGCGCCGAGCGCGGACTTGCGGTACAGGGTGTCGTAGATGTCGTCGATCAGGTCGCCGCTGATGCCCTTGTAGAGGTTGCGCTGCTCGCGGCCCAGGACGTCGCGCTGCCCGAGGGGCAGAGCGACGTAGTGGTCGGTGTACTCGGGCGACGTCATCTCGAGCGTCAGCTTCGTGTACTCCATGGGGAAGAACCGCGGCGAGCGGGTCACCCAGCTCAGCCGGTGCTCCCCCGGCCCAGCGCCGCAGCCGTCCAGCAGGTCGCGGTAGACCTCGGCGGCGGACTGCCCACTGCCCACCACGGTCACGCTGCCCGACGCCGCCAGCGCCGCCCGGTTCGGCAGGTACTCGCTGGTGTGCACCACCGGACCCGCGCCGGCCAGGCCGGTCAGGGCCGCCGGGAGGCGCGGCTGGGTACCGGTGCCGAGCACGAGGTGCTTGGCACAGTATTTTTCGACGCCGTGCGCGGCCTCCGCCGTCAACTCGAAGACGTAGCCGCCTGCTTCCGTGGGGTCCGGCACCCGGACGACGCCCGTCACCCGCCGCCCCCAGCGCAGCGCCGGGAGCTGCTCGGCGACCCAGCGGCAGTACTGGTCGTACTCGGCGCGCAGCGGGTAGAACGACTCGCGGATGTAGAACTGGTACAGCCGCCCGGTCGCCTTGAGCCAGGCCAGGAACGAGTACGGCGACGTCGGGTCGGCCATCGTCACCAGGTCCGCCAGGAACGGGACCTGGAGGGTGGTCCCCTCGATCAGCATCCCCGCGTGCCAGGAGAACCCGTCGCGCTGGTCCAGGAACACGGCGTCGACGTCGTCCAGGGGCTCGGCGAGGGCCGCCAGGCCCAGGCCGAACGGGCCGATCCCGATGCCCAGCAGGTCGTAGGTCTTCATCGGGCCTCTCCTTCGGTGCGCGGCAGCCGCGGGTGCACGTCGCGGCACGGCGGCTCGTCCGTGTCCGCGAGCGCCTCCCCCGCGAGCAGGCCGTGGGCGGCGGAGCGGACGAGCTCGAGCACGCCGCGGATGTCGGCGAGCGTGGCGTCCGGGTTGAGCAGGGTCAGCTTGAGGCAGGGGCGGCCGTCGATGACGGTCTTGGCGACCAGGGCGCGGCCGGAGTCGAACAGGACGCGGCGCACCTGCGGGACCAGGGCGTCGGCGCGCTCGGCGTCGAGGCCGTCGGGCTGGTAGCGGAACAGCACGGTGGACAGGTCGGTGGTGCCCACGAGCCGGAAGTCGCGGTCGGTCGCGAGGTCCTGGTGGACGGCGGCGGCCAGGTCGCAGACGGCGTCCACCAGGGCGCCGATGCCGTCCGGGCCCAGGGCGCGCAGGGTGACCCAGAGCTTGAGGGCGTCGAACCGGCGGGTGGTCTGCAGCGACTTGTCGACCTGGTTGGGCTCGTCGTTCTCCTCGGGGTTGAGGTAGTCGGCGTGCCAGGCCACAGGCGCGAGGTCGGCGCGCTCGCGCACGATCAGCGCGCTGGAGGACACGGGCTGGAAGAACGACTTGTGGAAGTCGACGGTGACGCTGCGGGCCCGCTCGATGCCGGCCAGCAGGTGGCGGCGCGTGGGGCTGACCAGCAGCCCGCAGCCGTAGGCGGCGTCGACGTGCAGCCAGGTGCCGACGGCGTCGCACAGGTCGGCGACCGGGCCGAGCGGGTCGATGCGGCCGCGGTCGGTGGTGCCGGCAGTGGCGACGACGGCGATCACGGTGTCGCCGGTGCGCTCGATGTCGACGAGCGTCTTGGCCAGGGCGTCGGGGCTCATCCGGCCCTCCGCGTCCGTGCCGACGGCGACCACGGCGTCGTCGGGCAGGCCGAGCAGGAGGGCCGACTTGGCGATGCTGAAGTGGCTCACTGCCGTGGCGAGGATGCGCATGGACTCCAGGCGGGTGCCGGAGCGGCGTGCCTTCTCGCGCGCCAGGAACAGGGCCTGGAAGTTGGACTGGGTGCCGCCGGAGGTGAAGACGCCGTCGGCGCCGTCCCCGCCCTCGACTCCGACGTCGACCGGGAACCCGATGCGGCCCGCCGTCCACTCGACCAGGCGGCGCTCCATGAGGGTGGCGACCGTGGACTGGTCGTAGGTGTCGACCGAGGTGTTGATGGCGGCCAGCATGGTCTCCGCGCCCACCGCGGGCAGCGCGACCGGGCAGTTCAGGTGCGCCGTGTAGGTGGGCTCGTGGAACCAGATGGCGTGCTTCGCGTACAGGTCGCCCGCCTCGCGCAGCGCCTCCCGCGTGCCCGACGGCGGGCCGTCCAGGTCCACGGCGTCCACCAGGTCCTGCAGCTCGGAGCGGCTGGCGCCCGAGAACGGCTGCGTGACGGACTTCAGCCGGGCCGCCACGTCGTCGGCGACCTCGCGGACCGTGTCCGCATAGGCACTCGCGGTAGCCCCGCGCAACAGCGCGGTCGTGTCGTGGCTCGCCCCCTGCCCGGGTGCGGTGGTCACTGGCTGCGTCTCTGCGGGCAGGCGTGAGGGCATGCGGAAGGCTCCTCTGAAGAGGGGTGCGGGAAGGGGCAAGTACGTCGCCCCGGACCGGACGATCCGGGGCGACTTAGGTTTGCCTGACCTAACTTAACCGCTGGGCGGGGCCCGTCAAGCCACGGGCGAAATCGGGCGAGTGGCGCCCGTCACTCTCGGGTCAGTGGGACTCTCGGGACACCTCGTCGCCGCTCGATCCCACGAGGAAGTCGAGGTCGGCGCCGGTGTCGGCCTGCAGGACGTGGTCCACGTACAGCCGCTCCCAGCCGCGGGTGGGCGCGGCGTAGGCGGCCGCCGCCTCGGCACTGGGTGCGCGGGCGGCCAGCTCGTCGTCGGGCACGTCGAGGGTGAGCCGCCGGTCCGGCACGTCCAGCTCGATCCAGTCGCCGGTGCGGACCAGCGCGAGCGGGCCGCCGGCCGCGGCCTCCGGGGCCACGTGCAGCACCACCGTGCCGTAGGCGGTCCCGCTCATCCGCCCGTCGCAGATGCGAACGACGTCGCGCACGCCGGCCTCCAGGAGCTTCTTCGGCAGCGGCATGTTGGACACCTCCGGCATGCCCGGATACCCCTTGGGCCCGCAGCCGCGCAACACCATGACCGAGTCCGCGTCGACGGCCAGGTCCGGGTCGTCCACGCGGGCGTGGAAGTCCTCGATGCTCTCGAACACGACGGCGCGCCCCCGGTGCCGCATGAGGTGGGGCGACGCCGCGGCGGGCTTGATGACGGCGCCCTGCGGGGCGAGGTTGCCGCGCAGGACGGCGATGCCGCCCTCCTCCAAGAGCGGCGCCTGCCGCGTCCGGATGACCTCCGGGTCCCAGATCGCCGCGTCGTCGAGGTGGTCCACGAGCGGCCGGCCGGTCACCGTCAGCGCCGTCGGGTCCAGCAGGTCGCGGACCTCGCGCAGGACGGCGAGGAACCCGCCGGCCCGGTACAGGTCGTCCATGAGGAACCGGCCGGCCGGTGCCAGGTCGACCAGGAGCGGCACCCGGGAACCGATCCGGTCGAAGTCCTCCAGCGTCAGGTCGATCCCCAGCCGGCCGGCGATGGCCAGCAGGTGCACCACGGCGTTCGTGGACCCGCCGATCGCGGCCAGGGCGACTATCGCGTTGTGGAACGAACCCCTGGTCAGCAGGTCGCTCGGACGACGGCCGGCCGCGACGAGCTCGACCGCGAGCCGCCCGGTGTCGTGCGCCGCCTCCAGCAGCCGGCTGTCCGGCGCGGGGGTGCCCGCGACGCCCGGGATGACCGTGCCGAGCGCCTCCGCCAGCAGGCCCATGGTCGAGGCCGTGCCCATCGTGTTGCAGTGGCCCTTGCTGCGGATCGTCGCCGACTCCGACGTGAGGAAGTCGCTCTGCGACAGGGTGCCCGCGCGGACCTCCTCCGACAGCCGCCAGACGTCGGTCCCGCACCCGAGCGGCGTGCCGCGAAAGGTCCCGGTCAGCATCGGCCCGCCGGGCACGACGACGGCCGGCAGGTCGACCGAGGCGGCGGCCATGAGCAGCGACGGGATGGTCTTGTCGCACCCGCCCAGCAGCACGACGCCGTCGATGGGGTTGGCGCGGAGCATCTCCTCCGTCGCCATCGCCGCCATGTTGCGCCACAGCATCGCCGTCGGGCGCACCTGGGTCTCCCCCAGCGACACCACCGGCAGCTCCAGCGGGATGCCGCCCGCCTCGAACACGCCGTCGCGCACCGACGCGGCGACCTCGGTCAGGTGCTTGTTGCACGGGGTCAGGTCGGAAGCGGTGTTCGCGATGGCGATCTGCGGGCGGCCCTCGAACGCCGAGGCGGGAGTGCCGCGGCGCATCCAGGCCCGGTGGATGTAGGCGTTGCGGTCCTGACCCGCATACCACGCGGCGCTGCGCAGGGGTGTGGTCATCGTTTTTCCGATCGTGAGGACGTCGTACCGGGAAACGGAACGCCTGCGAGCGTAGCCCGGTCGGGCCTCGATCATTCATCCACAGGTAACCGCCACTCCAGTCGCGGTAGTCGACGTACAACGGGCCCTTCCCGTAGCCGGGCCAGGCAAAGCCAGGTTCTCTAACTCGAGCCCCAGTGCGGCGCACACGCGGACGAGCGGCTCGACATCCCTCTGTCGCACCCAGGGTCGACGCGCACAACGGCAGCGACGCTCGGGCGCGGGGACCAGGTCGACTCGCTGCGGTCAGCCAGCTGGGTCTATCGGGGGCCTCTGGCCGGCGAGGATCTGCTCGTACTGCGTCTGGTGGATGCGCCCGTTAGCGAGGAGAAGCCTCGCCGCCTCATGCCAGAGGTTCTCCGCTGTCGAGGCGTGCCCCAAGACTTGATGGGCCTCGGCCATTCCCCAGAGGATCTCGGCGTAGTTGTAAGAGCTGTCGAATCCGTGCTCAACCGAGATCGCGCGCGCTCCTTCCGCCATGGCCAGTCCCTCGGCGGCTCGTCCGCCGTGCACGAGCCGAAAGGCATGGTTGATCAGGAACGCCGACCTGCGGATAGGCGTGACTCCTTCGGTCTCTTTTTCGGCGTACGCCACGAGCTGCGCGCTCTGGTCGATCGCCGCAACGTGCTGCCCGAGGAGATCGAGGACGTACGACCGGTAAGCTCCGGCACGTGCGGCTACATCGATCAAGCCACGCTGCTTGGCCTCATCGATCACCTCATTGGCGAGGGCCAGCGCCTGATCCAGTTCACCCAGGCCTTGGAGTGCCCTGACCCGGGTCGCCAGCACTCCGACAGCCTCGGCGAAGCGACCGTGCGCGCGGGCTGAGGCCTCAGCCTTGTCGAGGCTTTCGATCGCTGCGGCGTTCTCTCCGGTGGCCAGCTGTAGTTCAGCAAGGTCGTTATAGAGGTACACGGCCCATGGTTCATCAGCGGTCTCGAGCAAGGCCGCCGCAGACAACGCGATCAACGTCAGCTCAGAGATCAGTCCCGCACGAGTGCTCACCGGAGGACGAAGGAGGATGAAGAGGAGCCCTGGGAACCACTTGTCGGCCTCGTCCGTGGTGCGCACCAGCTCGTCGAGGATGGAGAGATGATCGATGACCCACTCGTCGGCCTCCCGGGGTGATGCGAAGTGGACGGGAGTGGCGGGAAGGTCGGGGACGAAGTCCAAGCGGTTACGACCCACGGGCTTGTGGAAATTGTCCCGAAACTGCTGGTAGGCCTGTGCCGCGGCGGCGAGGTATGCCAGCCGCATCCGCCTCGTGGCCTCGGTGGTCACGGCTCGGTCCAGCTTCGCTGCCTCTCCGATCGCGAAGGACCGCACGAGGTCGTGCATGGTCAAACGGCCGGTGCGATGCTGTTCGACCAGTCGGTAGCGTCGCAGCAGCTCGCCCAAGTGCCGGACGACGGGTACGGGTTTGTCGAGCAAGGCGGCGGCGATCTCGACAGACACGGAGGGCCCCGGATGCAGGGCCATCAAGGTGAACAGCTCCACCGCCTCGCTGCCGAGTGGAGTGGCGGAGAGTGCCTGGAGACTTCCCGTGAGCGAGGCGGCCAGGGAGTTCTCCCCGTCGTCGAAGCCGACGAGACTGAGCGCCTCATCGGACAGGCTCTCGAGGATTTCCGGCAATGAACCGGGCTCGGCCGCGTTGAAGCGGGCCGCCGCGATGCACAGCGCCAGGGGCAGTCCGCCGCAGCGGTCCAGCACACCGTCGAGGACCTGCTCGTCCTGCGGTGCGAACGGGTGGTCGACGCCGGACCGGAACAGGGCGCGGGCAGCAGAAGGGTCCAGTAGGGGCAGCTCCAGGTGCTCGGCTCCCTGCATCGAGGAAAGCGCCTGGCGGCTGGTGACAATGACGGCGCAGCCAGGGCCGTTGGGAAGGAGCGGGCGCACCTGGGCGGCGTCACGGGCATCGTCCAGGACGATGAGGACTCGCAGGTCCGCCGTGACCGAGCGGAAGTGGGCGGCGTCGGATTCGGTGTCCTGCTGCGGCTCTTCGCGGTAGCCGAGCGAGCGCAGGAAATGCCTGACCACCCGACCTGTGTCGAGCGGCTCGTGCCCTGGAACGTTGCCGCGAAGATCGGCGAACAGCTGGCCGTCTGGGTAGCGGTCCTTCACGCTGTGGGCAAGATCGATGGCCAACGCGGACTTGCCGATCCCGCCGGAACCGTTCAGGGCGACGACGGTCGGCGACGAGCGGTCCGAGGCGGACAACAGGCTCAGAGCCCGAGCGCGTTCCCGCGAATGGACAGCCGCGTGATCCCGGAACCCAGGTAGCTGGCGCGGTACAGGTCCGAGCCATGAGGCATCGCTCACACCGCCGTCTGCACCAGCCGTCACACCGCCCCTCGCCGCGCCGGCATGCTGATCGCCCGCGTCGTCCAGGGCGGTTTCCACGAGGGCGGTTCCCGCGGTCGTCGCGACGGGGGTCGGCGCCGTGAGCCGCCGATCGTGCCGAAGGATCCCGTGGTACAGCTCCCGGAGCGCAGGCCCAGGGTCGCTGCCGAGGTCGTCGGCCAGCTGTTGCTGGACCATGCGGTAGTGGGCCAGCGCATCGGCCTGCCGGCCGGAGCGGTACAGCGCAAGCATCAGCTGCCCGGCCAAGCGCTCGTCGAGCGGGTGCGCCCGCGCGGCGTCTTCGATCGAGGCGACCAGTCGTGCATGCTCCCCACAGCGCAGCAGCAGGTCGTTGTGATCGAGGACTGCGGCAAGCCGCTCTGCCTCGAGCCTGACTGCAACGGATCGCAGCCAGTCGCTGTCCAAACCGGAGAACGGCTCGCCCCGCCACAGACTCATCGCGTCCTGCCACAGCGCGGCGGCGTCGTCGTCCGCTTGCTTGGCCCGCGTCACCAGCGCGCGGAAGCGGTGCAGGTCCACCGTGGACTCGTCAACGGCCAGAACGTAGCCGCCGGACCGGCGGGCCAGGAGTGGTCCGCCTTCGTCCCTGAGCACACCCCGCAGCCGCGATATGTAGCTGTGCAGGGTCTGCCGCGCGCTAGGCGGCGGCGTCGCGCCCCACACTCTGTCGACCAGCTGGTCGAGCGAGACCATGACGCCCGGCTCCGCCAGGAGCGCCGCGAGCACGGTCCGTTGGCGTGCCGAGCCGAGCGGCAGCCGACCATGCTCGCTGCTCGCAGAAACCGCGCCGAGCACTTGAAACCAAACCATCTCGCCCATACCTCCGCATCGAGCCGCCGAAGGCAAGAGAGTAGGCGGCACGCTGGGTGATACACGAGCTTGGCCGGCGTGCGGGACGCGGGTCGTCCAGCACCAGATGGCCGCGCATCAGAGCCTGCATCTCTCCCTTACGCAGGCCGGTCGTGGCGAGCAACGGGACGAACGCCCGCAGGTAGTCGGGCAACAGGTCAGTGAGCTGCCACATCTGCTCGGGGGTGAGGACCACCGGCTCGTGCAGGGTCTCGTACTGCAGGGCACCCTTCACCTTCGCCGGCGACACGTCCAGGAGCTCGTGGTCGACCGCGTCGGCCAGGATCGAGCACAGGACCTGATAGGCGCTGTGCAGCGTCCCGCGCCCGTCGGTGTTGCCCTTGTAGCCACGCGCCCGGCGCTCGTCCGCCTCTTTCGCGAGCGTCACCGACAAGTTCATGTACCACGACGTGACGTCCATCCGCGTGAGGGCGGCCAGCGGGGTGTCGCCCAGGGCCGCTACGCCACCCTCCTCGCAACCAAGCACGTCGATCCTGAGTCGAGCGATCCCGTTGAAGGCCTGCGAGCAGACTGGGATCTGGCAGTCGAGTTCGGCCTGACCCACCCTGCCTGTACGCGCTGGTGCACAGCGAGCCCGGGGAGAGCCACGTCGCCCGCCTTCAAGTCCGCCATGGGGGTCTTGACGGGCCGAATCCACCGCCTCGCCACGACGGTGCACGCCTATGAGCGTCGCGCTCGGACGCGGGCGACGCCGCAGGGTGCGTTCGCCGGCGTCCAGGTCGCCCGGGTGACCGAGAACGCTGCCCGATACAGCGTCGGTAAGAACGTGCTCGGCCACCTCTTGGTCCAGCCGCCCGCAGCCTGCTAGGCACTCGGCGGTGTGGCGTCGGCCAATCACAACGGTGCCATCACGAGAGGCTGAGCCGCAGGAATAGACGTCACCCGCCGATTCTGCCGCGCGCCCTACCGCCCTATGAGAGACACGCCCGGGGCGGCGGAGACGCCCTAGCCCTCCGAACGTCGGCACTGCCTTGAACCGTGCCCCTCTGGACGGACACGACCGATGGGAAGCTTTCACCGTGAGTGTGTCGACTGCAGGAACTCGGTGAGCGCGGTTGCGACCTCGGCGGGGTGTTCGGCATGCGGCAGATGGCCGGTGCCTTCGAAGACTCGCAGCTCGCTATTCGGCAGCGCGGCGCGCAGGTGTGCGGGTTCCGGCAGTGGCGTGACTCGATCCTCGCGCCCCCACAGCACCAGCGATGGGATTCCCCGCTCGTCGTTTCGCCGGTAGAGCGGTGCGGCGTCGTGGATGGGCATGCGGCGAACCGAAGAGAGTACTGAACGCTGGAACCCCGGCCTATAGACATACGGCCGAAATCGCGAACGCAACGCCTGCAACAACTCTGGGCGTTCGGAGTAGTCGGACAGTCGCTTGAGGAGCATTCCGGTTCCGGCGACCGCGAGCAGCACTTCGCCGATCACTGGCCACCGCATGAGCCGCACGGCCGGGGACATCGCGACGCCGAAGCCGTCCGGTGCGATGTAGGTCAGGCTCGCCACCCGCTCCGGACGAAGGTCGGCGAAGCGGGCAGCGATGAGCGCGCCGAAGGCGAGCGAGACCATGTGTACCGGGCGGCTGGGCAGGAGCCGGTCGATCAGCTCCGTGAGCTGGCCGTCGAACACACTGGCGTCGTAGGCGACCCGCGGCGCGGCCGAGGCGCCGCGGCCGAACAGGTCGTAGCGCAGGACCCGGTACCCGTCCGCGGCAAGGGCGTCTGCGAGCCCGTCCCAGACGAACATGGGCAGCGTGGCTCCCGGTATGAAGACGACCGCGGGACCCTCAACCGGGCCGTCGAGGCGGTAGTGGGTGCGACCCTCGGCCAGGTCAAGGAACTGCTCGGTGAGCTCAGGCATCGGGGGTACCCCCATTGACGAGAGAGCGGGTCGTTTGGGGCGCTTGCGAAACGGATGCCTCGGCGAGGCCGCGCATGACCTGCCGCCAGCCTTCCGCGGCGGCAGGCCCCGCAGCTTCGAAGACTTCGGCGAGGTGGGCAAGCTGCGGGCCGGTGGCGGCCCGCTCCAGCTCCCGTCCAGCGGTCGTGGCTGACAGTTCTCGTTCCCGCTTGCTGCGCGCGGGTACGGCAGCCGTGATCAGCTCTCGGGCGCGCAGATCCGAGAGCGGCCGATGCAGTGCCTGCCGGGAGATGCCCAGCGCCCCAGCGAGTTCGCCGACGCCAATGCCGGCGCTTCGGACCACGACGTAGAGGACTCGGTGGTGCACGCGGCCGAGTCCTTGGCCGGCAAGCACCATGTCGGCGCCCTCGACGAAGGAGCGCCAACCCATGAAGAACAGCGCGATGTCGCGCTCGTTTGCAAACATATCAACTATGTTGACATGTTTTCTGCAGTGCCGTCACCGCCGCTTCGGCCACGACCTTCGGCAGGGCCATGAGCCAGCCGCCGAAGGGCAATCGCCCGACCAGCTCGACATGTCCCTGCGCGGCACGCTCAAGTCCCGCTGGCCCTCACCTGTCAGAGAAATCTCGGTCACCCCCCGATCGTGCAGGGCTGATCCCGTACGCACGAGACCTCGGTCCGTCATGCGCTTGACGTGATGAGACAACCGGCTGCGCTCCCAGCCCAGCCGGTCGGCCAGGGTCGGGCACGTGCGCACAGGCTGAGCCAGTTCCCGCCGCACATCTTCGCCAGCTTCGATGCAGGCCTTGGCGATGACGCGGGCGTCGCAGGCGGGATCCGGCGCCTCGGCCTGTACCGCCCGCCACGCCCCGGACATCGGAGCCCAGACAACCTGCGGCCCACCGATCCCCCCTCTTGCGAAATCGTTGTCGACATCGATATCGTCCGACACGTTCCGCGACGTGTCCGAGGTCGTCGGAACCCGATCGGAGAGGAACAACGATGTCCCATTCCACGACCATGAGGCGGGTAGCCGCCGTCTCGGCGTCGGCCCTGACTGCGCTCGCGCTGGCGGGAGCCGCAGCACAGGCCCTCCCTGCGAAACCGACCCTGCGCTCCGAGGCGCCGCGCGATCTCAAGATCGGCAGTGCCGTGTGGGGTCAGCGCGACCTCCTCGACCCCGACCCCGAGAACGCAGGCGAGTTCCAGCGCATCCTCGGAGCCGAGTTCAGCTCGCTGACCCCTGAGAACGACATGAAGTGGGCCGAGGTCCACCCGGAGCCCGACGTCTACGACTTCTCCGGCGCGGACGCCGTCGTCGCGTTCGCGAAGGCCAACGGTCAAGAGGTCCGCGGGCACACGCTGCTCTGGCACAACCAGAACCCGCAGTGGGTGATCGACGCCAGCGCCGACTGGACCTGCCAGGAGGCGCGCGACGTTCTCGAGGACCACGTCCGCACCGTCGTCGGCCGCTACGCCGGCGAGATCTACGAGTGGGACGTGGCGAACGAGATCTTCCAGGACGACTGGGACGCCGGCGGCGTGCGCCTGCGCACCGAAGCCAACCCCTTCCTCAAGGCGTGCGCCGAGGACCCGGTCGCCCTCCTCGGTGACGTCTTCCGGTGGGCGCACGAGGCCGACCCCCAGGCGGTGCTCTTCCTCAACGACTACAACGCCGAGGGCATCAACAACAAGACCGACGCCTACTACGCCCTGGCGCAGGAGCTGCTCGCCGACGGCGCGCCGCTGCAAGGCTTCGGCGCTCAGGGTCACCTGAGCCTGCAGTACGGCTTCGACGAGTCGATCCAGAAGAACTTCGAGCGGTTCGCGGACCTCGGGCTGCAGGTGGCCGTCACCGAGGCCGACGTCCGCATGCCACTCGATGAGGACGGGAACCCGACCGCCGAGCAGGTCTCGCTTCAGGCTGAGCGGTACCACAAGATGCTCCAGGCGTGCCTCAACGTTCCGGCCTGCTCGAGCTACACGGTCTGGGGCTTCGACGACGCGCGCTCCTGGGTCCCGGGCGTCTTCCCCGAGGGCTACGCGACCATCATGACCGAGGAGTTCCAGAAGAAGCCCGCGTACCACGCGCTGCTCGAGAGTCTCACCGATGCCACCCCCGGCACGTCCCCGCGCACGCCCCCGGGTCTGAACCGGTAAGACCACTTGGTGAGGTACCGGTGGCGTGTGGGCCTTGCCAGGTCCACATGCCACCGGCCTCCACGGTCGAATGCAAGCGTCGCGCGCCAGCCGCGGGAAAGGGTGGCGTTACCGGAGGTCAACCGGCGTCTGGCCTGGTCAGGAGACAAGGCCAGCCCTCGGGCGATCCTCAGACGTTGAACTGTGCATACCGGTCCTGACCTGGGGATTCATCACCGACCGCAGGCGGCTGGGACTTCCCTGGGGACTTGGGCTCGGCAAGGACGTCCTGCTCATCACGGACGGCCGGTTCTCCGGCGGGACCACCGGCCTGTGCGTCGGGCACATCGCGCCCGAGGCCGTCGACGCCGGTCCGATCGTGTTCGTGCGCGACGGCGACCGCATCCGTCTCGACGTGGCTTCCAAGACGCTCGACCTCCTGGTGGAGCCGGCCGAGATCGAGACCCGCAAGGTGGGCTGGGCGCCGCTCCCCCACGCGTACAAGCGCGGCGTGCTCGCCAAGTACTCCAAGCTCGTCCAGTCGGCGTCGAAGGGCGCGGTGCTCGAGTAGGGAACGCCGGCGGGCCATGCTCGGCAGCTCTCAGCAGGTGGGGGTCGGTGCTTCTCCTGCGAGCCGGTCCTGCGTCCAGGCGACGAGCTCCGGTGTGAGGGGCGAGCCGTCCTCGATGAGCGGCACGTGGTCGAGGCCGGGGTACTCCCGGAAGTCGATCGCCTGGCCCGCGGCGCATCGAGCCGCCACGAAGTCGCGCTGCTGCGCGGGCAGGACGAGCCGGTCGCTGAGGCCCTGGGCGATGAGAACGGGTGCGCCGATGGCGCCCGTGGGGCTGTTCTCGCGCAGCAGCATCCCCACGTCACCGTCGATCTCGTCCGCCCGGAAGATCTCCTGCGACAGCTGCGTCGCGGTCGCGTACGCGGCGAGCGTGTCGGCCACGGTGGCACAGCGGTCCGCGATCGACCGCACGATCGGCCCGTACCCCGGGGTGATCATCGTGGTGAGCTCGAGCTGCGGGTAGTAGTCGGCCCACGACTGCGCGATGTACGCGGAGATGACCTTGCCGAAGGACGTCGCCTTGACGCCCTCCGCGAGCGCGTGCAGGTCGGACGCCGGCGCGAACGCGGCCACCCCGAGCAGGTCGATCTCCGGTGCGTACTCCGGCGCCACCATCCCGGTCCACAGGGCGGTGTGCCCGCCCTGGGAGTGGCCCCACACGACGGTCTCGGCCGCGAGGTCGATGCCGTCGAGCTCGTCGGCGGCGCGCTGGGCGTCGAGGACGTCGTGGGCGGCGTCCGGACCGACGAGGTAGCCGTGCGGCCCTGCGGTTCCCAGCCCCGTGTAGTCCGTGGCCACCGCGACCCAGCCCTCGTCCACCATCTGGTTCATGGCCGTCGACGCGCTGTCGGAGAAGTAGCTCGTCGACAACGAGGGCGCGCACCGGGGGACGACGCCGATCGTGCCGTGCGCGACGGAGAGGACCGGTCGCGGGCCGTCGGGCAGCACCTCGGAGGCGAGCACGACGCCGCTGGCGACGCCAGGCTCGGCGTCCCCGTCGGTCGTCGTGTAGAGGATGCGCCAGCCCTGCATCCCCGCCGGGACGTCGTCCGTCATCGGCTCCGCCCGGATGAGCCGTCCGGGCTCAGCGGGGACGGACTGCGGCGGCGTGTAGAACGCATCGGGCGTGATGCGCGGGTCGCCCCGGTGCAGCAGCGCGCTCGCGCCGAGGAGCGCGACCGCGACGACGAGCGCCAGCACACCGCCCGCGACGTGGGCCCACCGGCGCACGCCGCGGCGTCGTCGCGAGCCGCCGACCGCGGCACCCGAAGGGTCGCCGTCCACGGCATCCGCATCTCGCCGACCGCCGCCGCGGACGGCACGTACCAGGAGCGTGAGCCCTGTCAGGACGAGCCAGGCGCCGACGAGCAGGCCGACGAGGAAGAGCGACAGCTTGGGCCACACCAGCACGAACATCCCGGCAGCGACGGAGGCGGCCCCGAACAGGCCGCCGGCCACGCGGTCCTCGCGGGACCCGCGCACCGCTCGGACGATCGCCGCGATGCCGCACACGACGAGCCCCGCGGCGAGCAACGCCGCGAGCACCCGCAGGGAAGCGACGCGCCACGCCACGACAGTGACGCCGAGCGCCACCAGCAGGCCGCCGGCCATGTGGTCGAGCCATCGCGGCCAGGCCGCGCGGTTTGGGGCTCGGTCGGGCGTGCTGCCACGGCCGGGCCGTCCAGGGATCCTTCGGCCGAGCAGCAGCGTCACACCCGCCATGGCCATGCCTGCCGCGGACAAGGCGATCACCACCTGCACGGAAGCTGCCGCGTTCAGCAGGAGCACGACGCCCAGCGCCGCCAGCACGACCCCCACCAGCGCTCGCACGCCGTCGAGGGTGGCAGCTCGACTCCGGGGAGACGAGGGCTCGCTCACACCGGTCGGATCGTGCGACATGGTCATTTGGGGACACTATCTGCGAAGCGAACCGTGAGCCTGTCGGACCGGCCCTAGGCGCGCCGACGCCGGGCAGCGTGACCCGCCCGGCGTCGGCCACCGCGGCATGCGAGCCGAGTCGGGCCGTGGCACGGTGCCAGGAGAGGCCGCGGTCCAGCACCGGCCGCGGCGACCGGCGGGCAGGAGGCGACGATGACCGACCTGCCCGGCGACTACCCCCACCCTGAGAACTGCGGTGCGCCGTGCGCCCCTCCTGGTACACCGACGCGGTGATCTACCAGCTCGACCCGCGCCTCTTCGTCTACTCGGACGAAGACGGCTGGGGCGATCTGCGCGGCGTCACCGAGCGCTCGCTCCTGTGCGCTCAGACGAGGCGCTCAATCCGAGTCCCAGCTCTCGTCCAAGACCACTCCCGAAGCACGAAGCCGCGCAGCCAGGGCCTCGTCGTCTCCGCCACACAACATCAACACCGTGAACTCAGCCGGCTCCCGCCCTCCCGTGGACTCCGGCAAGAACGCCTGGGCCGCACGCTTCAAAGTGTCGATCAGGAGGCCGTGCGGGCGACCAGACTCGGTCTCCAGCGCATCGGCGTTCTCGATCACCACGAAGTACCGGTCCGCGGGGAGCCAGCTAAGGTCCGCGAGGCAGTCGTACAAGGCGTCCCAGTTCCAGCCGAAGTAGGCAGGAAAGCGGAACTGTTCGTTCAGCGCTTCGAAGACCGCGTAGTCGCTGGAGAGTTTCAACGCATCGAGCACGGCAACTGAAGTCACGCCCTGGCGTAGGAGGAGACGGCCCGTCAGCGTGTCGCGGACCTCGTTCACCAACCGGAACGTTGCGCTTGTCTCAACCAGACACGTCCTGGACTCAAGTTTGCGATCCGGATCGTTCTCCCGCCCACGATCCGACCGTCTCGCGGGTTCCGCAGGCGACGTGCCTGTGAGGCAGTTGTCTCAGGCGAGCCGTGCGGCTGCGACCGCACGGACTGCGGCGTCCTCGTGGACGTCACTGGCGAGCTCTCGCAGTCTTTCGACCGTGCGAGCAGGAGCTACGCCGGAAACGGCTGGACGCACCCGTCTGGGGTTCTGTCAGGGACACTGGACGACAGCATTGTCTGCCGAGATGAGGAGTCTTAGGTGCCCCAGGGAACTGTCCGATGGTTCGACGCCGACCGAGGGTTCGGCTTCATCGACCTCGGGAATGAGGCCGAGGACCTGTTCGTGCATGCGTCCGAGATCGTCGGCGACGACGGACCGAAGCTTCTCCGCGAGGGGCAGGCCGTCGAGTTCGAGGTGGGCGAGGGTGAGCGTGGCCCGCAGGCGCGCCGCGTCCGTGTCACGGGCGACCGGGCTGCCGACGCGCCCGTGGGCGTGCTCGGCACCGTCTCCTGGTACGAGCCGGCCAAGGGATACGGCTTCGTCACGCCCGACGACGGTCGCGTCGAGATCTTCGTGCACAGCTCGGCCATCGTCGGGGGCGGTGTGATCTCGGAGGGGCAGCGGGTGGCGTTCCTCGTCGTCGACGGGGAGAAGGGGCCGCAGGCGGACCACCTGCTACCGCTCGGGGCAGAGGCTGCACAGTCGGCATCCGACGGCGCAGACGGCACGGTGTCCTGGTACGACGACACCAAGGGCTTCGGGTTCGTCGCTCCCGACTCGGGTGGCGAGGACGTCTTCGTCCACGTCAGTGCGCTCGGCTCGGGTTTGACCGAGCTCTCCGAGGGTGCACGCGTGACGTATGACGTCGTCGACAGCGACAAGGGGCCGAATGCCCGCAACGTGCAGCTCGTGCGCGGCTCCGGGAGTGTGCGCGCGGCCACGGACCGCGGTCGGTCGAGCCGTCCCGTGGCATCGGGCGGGCCTGTGCGCGCAGGTGAGGGCACCGTCGCGCGCTACGACGCGGAGCGCGGTTTCGGCTTCATCACCCCCGATTCCGGGGGCGCGGACCTGTTCGTGCACGTGTCGGTCGTGCGGGGCGCCGAGGTCCTGGAGGAGGGTGATCGGGTCCGCTTCAAGGTGCGTCAGAGTGACCGGGGGCCGCAGGCCGACAGTGTCGAACTGGTGTGAGCTGTGATGTCCCGCGACATCGGGGATAGTTCTGTCGCGGGGCATCGTGGTCGCCCCAGAGCCAAGGTGACCGATGTCGTCTGGGATGTTTCCGCAGGTCCCGAGAACCGTGTCAGCCAACCGAGGCTGGGCAGCCCCATCAGACAGGTGCAATCAGTGCGACGGAGCGTCGATCCGGTCGACCACCCCGGCGGACGACGTCGGCCTGGCGACCGCTCGGACGAAGCAGGCGGAGACGGCCACTGCGACGAGCACGACGACGATCGCCGAACGCAGGCCCACGTGCTCGCCGATGAGCCCCAGCACAGGCGGTCCGACCAGGAAGGCGGTGTACCCGGCGGTCGCGACCGCACTGACCCGGCGGGCGGCTCCCACGGGGTCGTCGCCGGCGGCGGAGAGTGCCACCGGGAACCCGAGGGCAGCGCCCAGGCCCCACAGGACCACGCCGAAGGCACCGATCCACGCACCGGGAGCGAACGAGACCGTCGCGATACCGACGACGGCAAGTACGGCGCTGGTGATCATCACGGGCGCGCGCCCGAACCGGTCCAGGAAGTAGCCCCCGGAGAACCTCCCGACGGCCATCGACAGGCCGAACAACGCGTAGACCAGCGCGGCGACCGGCGCGGACAGCGCGAAGCCGTCGACCATGATCAGCGGGAGCCAGTCGTTCGCGGAGCCCTCCGCCAGCGCCATGCCGAGCACGATCACGGCGATGGCCACGGTGCGCGGCTCGGTCCACACCGCGACAGCAGCGCGGAAGCTCTGCATGATCGGAGCCCGGCGGCGCAGCTCCGAGCCGGGTTCCCGACCGACCGCCGGAGCGAGGTTCTTGAGGAGGAAGACCGCCGCCGCAGCCGTCAGCACCGCCACCGCGGCCAGGTGGGTGGCCACCGGAAGGCCCACCGTGCCCGCGGCCAGTCCCAGCAGGCCACCGATCGCGATGCCCAGGCTGTAGGACCCGTGCAAGCCCGGCACGACCACTCTGCCGAGCGCGGTCTCCACGTCCACGCCCTCGACGTTCTGGCCGATCTCGCCCGATCCCATCCCGTACCCGAAGAACGCGAGCCCGACGGCGACGAGCCATCCGAGCCCGGCTCCTGAACCGATCGCGACGGTCGCGCCGCCTGCGACGATCGCGACCATGCCCCACAGCACGACGAACCGTGCGCCACGCTGGGCCACCAGCGTCCCGGCGGCGGCGATGCCGATCATCGAGCCCGCGGACAGCCCGGCGATGACCAGGCCCATCTCGGCCGTGCTCGCATCGATCGCGTCCCGGATCGCGGGCGTGCGCGAGACCCAGGACGCCATGGACAGACCCGTGACGAAGAAGGCGATGAAGAGCGCGGTCCGACGTCGGTCCGGGGACGGGTGCAAGGTCATCGGGTCGCCTGCGCTGGATCCTCGGCGCGAGAGATCGCTGTGGGCTCGATCAGGCGGTACACGGCGCTTCGGACACGGACGACGTCGGTCCGCCGGGGGCGGTTCACAGCACCCTCGCAAGCTGTTCCAGCGCGGCGAGCGGATCGGGACCGGCGGGTATGAACACGTTCGACGTCACTCCCGCCGCGGCCAGGTCGTCGATCCGCGCGCGGACCTGGTCAGGCGTTCCGGCAAGTGCCAGCTGCTGTACCCACTGGGCGGGCAGTCGCTCGACGAATTCCTGTCGCGTGACACTGCCGGCGCGCAGCGCCGCGAACTCCGCCGCGAACGGCAGCGGCGCCAGGTGCGGTGCCCAGTCCGGTTCCCCGATCCACTCGAGGCCCGGTCGCGCTGTAGCGATGGCGACGCTCGGGTCCTGATGGACGGCGGCGACGTTGTACGCGACGACTCGGTGCGCACCTTGGGCTGCGATCTGCTCGCGCGCCGCGACCACGTACTCGGGCGTGACGGGCTCGGCCAGCACCGTCCCGTCCGCCACCTGTCCCGACGTCGCGAGCGACCGCGGTCCACGGACACCGAGCAGGAGCGGCGGCACGGATTCGGGCAGCGACGACGGCGCCAGCCGGACATCCTCGAGGCGAGCGCCCGCGACCGTGCCGTCCAGGGTGTCTCCACCAAGGAGCGCGCGCAGCCCTTCCGTGTACTCGCGCAGGAACGTCAGCGGCCGTTCCGGCCAGCACCCGGCCTGCCGCATCCAACCCGGCATGCCATGCCCGATCCCGACCGCGACCCGCCCGGGGAAGAGCTGACCGACCGTCGCGATCTCCATCGCCGCGAAGGCGATGTTGCGCGACGCCGCAGGCAGGATCCCGATCCCGACGTCGATGCGCTCCGTGCTCGCAAGTACCGCTGCGGCCTGCGAAAAGCCGCCACGGAAGCCAAGGTCCTCCACGACCCACAGCTCGTCGAACCCGATGCGCTCGGCCATGCGGGCGTAGTCCAGCACCTGGTGCGCGGGAAGGTCACGCGGCAGCATCACACCGATGCTCGAGGTCGAAGTCATGGAGAGCACAACTAGCAGCGCGCTCGGATAGAAGCAAACGTCCTCCCGGACGCGGCCTCTTATCCGGCCCGGTCTCTGTGACCGTGCTGCCGCCGTCCTGAGGCTGCGAGCCCTGACGCCCGACAGAGCTCCCCCGTCGTCGATCGTGCACGCCGCAGCGACCCAGCCCTTTGGCGCGCTGGCATCACCCATCGCCGATGCCGATGGAGGCTGATGGCGCATCCGCCGCTGCTGCAGCGGATGGACGCACACTGGCGTCTCGCCCGCCACTACGGCATCGCGAACCTGCTCGTGTTCCACAAGCTGTCGGACCTGGATAACGTCGGTGACGCCGGCTCCGCTGCCCGAGCGATCGCCACGAGCCTGCTCGCGAACGCCGAGACCCGGATCAACTACCGCCAGGAGGGCGACCAGCTTGGCCCCACCGCCGTCGCGCTGGGGCTCACCGCCGCGGAGACCGCGAGGCTGCTGTTCCTCGGGCTCGGGCAAGGGCTGTGAAAAGTCCGTAACGACGCGACACTTGTGGCTCACCAGCTCCACGACGTCGAGGAGGCCCTCTTCACCAACGGGCGGACGTCGTAGCCGGATCCTCCGATGAGAACAGATCGGGGTGGTCGGGCCCCGGGCTAAGCGCCCGCCGCAGGTCAGCCACAGCTTTGTTCGCGTGGCTCGTCCACTCGGCGAAGGTCTCGGGACCAGCCTCGTGCCACAGGTCGTACTCCTCCGAACCTGGGCCAAGCACCCGGGGCGCATGATCCAGCAGCGACTCGGCATCGTCGTCGGAGATTGTTTGGCGGATCAGGTCTGCGGTCATGCCTTCGGTCACGGGCATTTCTCGCAGACTGCGTCCGACCAGCGCCAGCTCGATGAGGGTGAGCGTCAGCGCGATCAGCGCGCCGATCACCACACCCCAGGGGACCCGTCGCTGAACGCAGGCACGTCGACGTGCGCCACCAGGGACGTCCCGAGCACGATGCCGAGCACAGGTTCGGGAAGATCTAGAGTGCTGGCGGTTCCACGCTCCCCACCTCGGTGTCTGGGCGGGCACCTGGCACCGTCCGATATTCGATGCCTGCGGTATTCCTCGACGGAACTGCGGATGGTGGTCACTGCCTCGAGGAGCTCGAAGGCACGACCGTCGAGCTCCGGCAGCCCATGTGCTCGCGATCTCCGCCAGGTACGGACGAGCGGCTCCCAGCCGTCGAGGCCGGGAGCCGCTCGGTCCTCCAGGGTCGCTCAGCCGGTGACGGCCAGCCCCGTTGACGGCTCCCCGGGAACCGACGGCACCGGACGAGGCTCCGCCTGGTCGGCGGGCTCCGGCTGCGATTCGCCAGGAACGGTCGCGGAGGGTGCCGACGAGGGAGCGGCGCTCGGCTCGGTCCTGACGTCCGTCGGGGCAGACGGAACCGGCGACGCCTCTGCGGGAGCCACGGGCTCAGGAGCGGCGGGCTCGGGAGTGGTGTCGGTGGGAGCCGACGGCACGCGCGCCTCCTCCGCGGGAGCCGACGGCACGGCCGACGGCTGGTCCGACACCGCCGCACTGGCCGTCGTGCATGCCGCGGCCAGCAGCACGACGGCGAGCGCGCTGCCCGCAGCGGCGACGCCCCGCGAGGCGGTGCTCCAGACCGTACGGGCGCGCCGGGGCGGGTTGGTGATCGAGCGGCCGGACGGGGTTGATGAGTTTCGGTTGAGAGTCACAAGGCGTTCAATGTCCGCCCGTGCGGGGAGCATGACGCCTCCAGGACGTGACGTGGTTCACACGAGCCGGGTGTCATGGTGAGGGCGTTGCCGGACACCGATCAGTCCTAGACCCGTATCTCGTAGTAGCAGCCCGCAGTACCTCCCCCCGCCCCTGGAGACCACGCTGTCCACCGACACCGAGCCACGCGACCACGCCGAGGGCACGCTCACGCCGGAACAGACGGAGCTCCTGTTCGCCGAGCATGCGCGCGCCGTGTACCGATACGCGCGAGCGAGGCTGGCCGCCCCCGAGGCGGAGGACATCGTGGCCGAGGTCTTCCTGATCGCCTGGCGCAAGGGCGAGGTTCCCGACGAGCCACGCACCTGGCTGCTCGCGATCGCCCGGCGGGCGCTGGCCAACCAGGTCCGGGGCGAGCGGCGGCGCGCGGAGCTCACCGAGCGAGCCCTGCGGCACCCCGCGCAACCCGGGCAGGACGACGCGCGGCTCGTCGACGAGCTCGACGTCCTGCATCGCGCCCTGACGCTCCTGCGCCCGGCCGACCGTGAGGTGGTCGAGCTGCTGGCGACCGCCGAGCTGAGCACCGGCGAGGTCGCTCGGGTGCTCGGCTGCTCGGCGGCGTCGGCGGCCACACGTATCCACCGGGCGCGACGGCGGCTGCGGGCCGCCTATCGCACCGTGACCGAAGAGCCCGGAGGGCTGACATGAGAGCAACGGACGACAGCTTCGCACGTGCTCGCCGGGCGTTGCACCAGGTCGACGCGGAGGTGGACCTGGCCCGCCTGCGCGCGGTCACCGCGGAGCGCGACCGGTCGGGTACGGACCTGCTCCCTCCGGACGAGAGCGACGTGTTCGTGGTGGAGATCCTGCGCACCGGGCAGCGGCCCGCACACCCTCGCCGTCGGGCGACCGTGTGGGCTCTGGCCGCCACCGTGGCGCTGCTGTGTAGCGCGGGCGTCGGCATCGCGACGCTCTGGGCCGAGCCCGGCGGGACACCTCCCGGCTCGCAGGTCCCCTCCGCGCCGGCCCCGCAGCCCTCGCGGGAACCGGAACCCGACAACAGCACGACCACGGACCCGCGCGAGTGCACGGTGCCGGCACCCATCCCTTCGCCCGGGTCAGGCCGGACCGCGGACGTGCCCGCGTCCGAGGCCTGTTCGCCCACACCCGTGCCGTCGACCCCCACGGACCGGGCAAAGCCCTGAGGGCGTCAGCCAAGACGAGCGGCTCCCACCTGAAGAACTGGGAGCCGCTCGCAGTCCGCCGGCAAGCTGGTGGCTCAAGGCGACCTGACGCTGCTGGCCTCGGTGTCCGGACGGACACCTGGCACCGTCCGATATTCGGCACCTTATTCCCACTGACCGGCTGGTACAGGTGACAACCGGGGCGACACGCGGGCTATCGGCGCCGCCGCTGGCGCGGAAACTGCGGATCCGGCCCGCGACGCTGCGCACCTGGGAGCGCTCCGGCCTGGTTCGCCCGCGGCGCGCAGACCGGCTAGCACGTGTACGACGAGGTAGACGTGCGGGACGCCAAGCCGGCGCATCAGCTCCTGCGGGGTGGCTTTCTGCTAGAGGAGATCGCACCGCTGCTCGACCGGGTGCGCTCGGCCGGCGAGCTGGAGTCGCTGGAGGCCGCTCTGAGCGACTGGCTCGATCGGCTGTCCACCCGCGGCCCGGCACTCCTGACCAGGGGCTGGGTCGCTGGAGCCCTACCCCGACCAGCGGCAACGCTGAACCGGCCGGCGATCCCGAGCGAGAGCCGGCGCTAGGGTGCGACCGGCGGACTGGTCTGCTGCGATCGCGAGGGGACACCATGCCGACATCCGCATCCACGCCCCCCGGGGCGACCGGGCGGCGGCGCGCCTGGTACCGAGGTGACTGCCATGTCCACTCGCTCTACTCGGACGGCGAGCTGACTCCGCAACAGCTGGTGGCCGGTGCCCGCTCGGCCGGTCTTGATTTTCTCGGCACCACCGACCACAACACCGCTGACGCCCATCCCGCCTGGGTGCATGCCACCGATGACGACCTGCTGGTGATCCTGGGCGAAGAGGTGACGACCCGGACCGGGCACTGGCTGGCGCTGGGACTTCGCCCAGGCGAGGTGATCGACTGGCGGTACGGCGTCCGAGACGGCTTGGTCGCCCGGCATCTGGACCAGGTCCACCAGGCCGCCGGCCTCTCCGTGGCGGCCCACCCGCACGCGCCCTACCCCTCGGGCACGTTCATGTACCCGTACGAGGGCTTCGACGCGGTCGAGGTGTGGAACGGCCCATGGCGATCGAGCGCGCCGTGGCAGGCGGACAACGAGGCGGCCCTGGCGGAATGGGGGCGAGCACTCGCGGCGGATATCCACCGGGGGCCGTGGCGGCCGGCGATGGGCAACAGTGACACCCACCTGGAGGGCCAGATCGGCGTCCCGCACACCGTCGTGCAGGCCGACGAGCTGACCTCGGCCGGCATCCTCGCCGGCATCCGGGCCGGACGGAGCTGGATCGCCGCCTCGGCCGCCGTCAAGCTGTCGTTCACCGCGACTGCTGGCGGACAGACCGCTGGGATCGGTGAGCGACTCAAGGGCGGCAACCAGCCTGTCCTGTTGCGGGTCGACGTCGCGGGGGTGCCCTCCGGCACCGTCAGCTTCCACACCGAGCAGGGCACGGCGCACCGGTCGTCGTTGACCGCCACGGGATCGCACACGGTCGAGTGGACGACCGACGCCGACGCGTCCGGGTTCGTTCGCGTGGAGGTGCGAGACGCCGAAGGGCGGATGGCAGCGCTCAGCAACCCGATCATCTTGACCACAGCCGCGCCGCCTGCTCGATGAGGCAGGCGCGCTCGGCCGAGCTGGCCGCCCGGTCCGCGGCGGTCAGGTGGTTCCGGATGGCCCGGGCGACGTCCTTGGCGAGATCGGGGTCGAGCCAGATACTGCTCGATATGGTCACGTTTCCCTCGTGGCGAGAAGCACCTTCGTGTGCAGGGCACCGGACTCCAGTCCGGCATGCACGGCGGCGGCCTCGGCCAGCGGCCGGATCGTGTGCGGCCGAAGGGTCAGGCGCTGCTCGCCGAGCCGGGTCATCACCTCGCTCAAGGCTGACCGGATGCCGTCGGGAACGGAGCTCGAGAGGGTGACGCCGAGCTGAGGGCCGCGTGGATCGGACAGTGTGATCACGCGTTCTGGGCCTCCCGCCAGGCGGACCGCGGTCTCGAGGTCGGAGCGGCCGGACGCGTCGAGCACGGCGTCCACCGTAGTCACGCTGTCGCCGAGCGGCCGTGCGTAGTCGATCGGAGTCGCGCCCAGCTGCCCGGTCACGGCGAAGTCCCGTTCCCGTACGGCCGAGATCACCGTGACGCCCGCCGCGACGGCCAGTTGTGTCGCGATGGTACCGACCGCACCTGCGCCGCCAAGGATCAGAAGCGTCTCGCCTGCGGTGACCCCGAGCAGGCGGAGGACACGTACGGCGGCCTCTCCCGAGGCAGGAACCGCAGCGGCGTCCGCCCAGGTGACCGCCTCGGGCTTACGGACCCAGTAGTCCGCCACCACGTACTCGGCGTAGCCGCCCAGGCCGGGTAGGGACGCGGCGACCTCGTCGCCCGGCGCGACGTCGTCCACCCCCGCGCCAACCGCGTCAACGACACCTGCCACCTCGAAGCCGAGGATCGCGGGATCCCCCATCGAGAACGCGTGCCGCAGGCCGCCAGATCGAATCGCCAGGTCAGTCGGGCCAACGCCGGCCAGCCGGACGGCCAGCCGGATCTGGCCGTGGCCTGGTTCGGGGAGGTCGACCTCAGACATGTTCAGCACGTCCGGCATGCCGTAGTCGGACATCACCATCGCTCGCATTGGACCTCCACTAGATGAAATATCACGTCACGAACCGGTCGCGGCCGACTGCCGCGACTGCGCTTGCTGGGTTGGGAGCAGACCGAGGGCCAGCAGGCTTTCCGCGGTCGCGACGACGGTTTCCGCGGCTGAACGCGGTTGCCACCCGAGCACCGTGCGGGCCTTCTCGTTGGAGACGTGGCGGATCACGCCGAGGCTGGGCACGATGCCTTGCAACGCCGGAGTGTTCTCGGCCGCGGCACGGACCACGTCGTCCGGCAGCTCGGTGGCGGGCACTGCGTTCGCCGCGTCGCCGAGCCGGTCGCGGATGGCCAGGGCGACCTCGTGCAGGGACACGGCGTCAGCCGCGGCGGCGATGAACCGCTGCCCCACGGCTTTGGGGCTAGTCATCGCGCGCAGGTGCAGTTCGGCGACGTCCCGGACGTCGACCACCGCGAAGTACAGCCGAGGTGTGCCGGGCATGGCGGCGGTGAACAGTTGGCTGATCATGCCGATCGAGGAGGAGAGATCGGTGCCGACGACCGGGCCGAAGATGCCGACCGGGTTGACCACGGCCAGTTCCAGGCCGTTGCCCTCTTGCTCCACGAACTCCCACGCCGCGCGTTCGGCCACGGCCTTGGACTTGATGTACGGAGCGATCAGCCCGGTCGTGTCCGTCCAGTCCTCTTCGGTGAACACGCGATCCGTCTGGGGGTGGCCGTAGCCGATCGCGGCGAACGAGGACGTGACGACCACCCGCTGCACCCGGGCGTCACGCGCCGCGCGCAGCACCCGCAGCGTGCCTTCCCGGGCGGGCACGATCAACTCGTCCTCGTGCGCGGGCTCCCCGGCAGGGAACGGGGAGGCCGTGTGCAGGACATACCGGCAGCCGGCCACGGCGTCGGTCCAGCCCGCGTCGCTGGTGAGGTCGGCCGTGACGAAGGTGAGGGCGTCGTCCGCGGCCACGCCCATGGCCTCGAGGTTCTGGCGGACCTGGGATTCGCGATCCGGAGAGCGCACTGTGGTGCGCACGCGGTAGCCCTCGGCCAGGGCCTGGGCGATGATGCGACCGCCCAGGAACCCGGAGCCTCCGGTGACGAGGACGGTGTCGACGGAATCGCCGACGGCGTTGTCTATGGAACCGCTGGTCATCGATATGTGCCTTTCAACGTGCCGTGTCGGCGGTGAGAGCGGGTAGCAGCAGCGCGTCCATCACGGCGATCAACTGCTCCGCGGTGGCTTCCTCACCGTTGAGGAGCTTCTCGATGTAGAAGCTGCCGAGCAGGAACATCTCGGCATGCTCCAGCGCCGGGTTGTCCGACCGGATGGCCCCACGCTCGACGTGCCGCTCCAAGATCGCGCGCAGCGCCTGGAGATAGGGGGCGAGCAGGACGTCCCGCAGGGCCCGGGCCAGTGCTGGGTCGGACATCACCGCCTGCCAGATCCCCAGCGTGGGGGCGCCTGCAGGGTGGGGTGGGGGCAGGTGCCGGGCCAGTGCGACCAAGTCGCCGCGCAGGTCACCGGTGTCGATCGGGGGTAGCGGCGGGTACTTGCGCGTGCGGAGCGCGGTGATCACCAGGGTGGGTTTGTTGTCCCACTGCCGGTACAGCGTGGCAGTGCTGGACCGGGTGCGCCGCGCGACCTCGTCGACCGTGGCGTGGTCGTAGCCGACCTCGGCGACCAGGTCGAACGTCGCGTCCAGGATCTCGCGTTCCCGCTCGGCGGTCAGCCGCTTACGCCGCGCCGACCTCGCTGCCGACGTTGGTGTCGGCGTCTGCTTGCTCACTGATGAACTCCTTAGCCCGGCGTCGTCGATCGCCCGGGAGATCGCGGCCAGGCAAGTATCGAAAACGTGTTTTCGAAACTACGCTTTCGAAAACGCGTTGTCAATCAGGAACTTCGGAGCATCGGGAGCTGTCGTAGCTCGCCAAGACGGCTGCGAGCGAAAGGGCAAGCAGGAGGCAAGGTCACGGACGCGATCCCCGCCTCGGCTCTCCTGGACCATGTCCAGGCACTGGCCGTCGGCAACATCGGCGGCGGCCCCGCTCGTGTTCCCGACGCGAGCGAGGATCGCTTGATAGAAGCGGTCGGCTAGCTCACCGCACCCGGCGGCCTTCTGAGTTCGGGGCGCAGACGACAAGAAGCCGCGGGAGTCTGAGTTTCGCGCCGCTCCGTGCGGCCCCGCGGGTGCCGGCCATCGGGTCTACGGGTCGCGATCGGCGACTACGACGTAGCTAGGCCGATGACTGGAGATAGCCTGACGCCGCTGTCCTCGGTGTCCAGATGGACTCCTGGCGGCGCCGCTCTGCCCAGGGACACGGAGAACCCCGTGATGCGTCCGGTGTCAGCGTTCTCCGCCAGGTGAGCACGGGTGAGTTCGATGATCCGGTGGAGTGGGATGCCGTAGAGCAGAAGCATGGCTCCTGCTACCCGGACGTCCACGGGGAGCGAGAGTCGCCAGCAATCACTCGTACGCAGCATCCGTCGACCAGTAGCCGCAGGCCCGGTGAAGGCTGCTAGGGCCGTGGATATCGTCGGCGCGCCCTTAGAGCTCGTTTCAGAATGAGCGTCACTCTTCGCCTCCGTCGGTCGTAACGATCACGGCTGCTCGACGCAGCACTTCAAGCTGAGCGGGGTGGTACAGATCGCCCAGTGCCTGCGAGAGGGTGCTGGCCGTGCGCTCGGCGCTGTGCGTGGAGAACCGGACGGCGTCGTTCACCACCGGAAAGGCGGCCCGTGCCGCGGCGAGCGGAACCGCCGTTCGTTCGGCAAGGTCTTGTATCACCGCTTCGTCGGCGTCCACGGGGAGTGCGTCGAACTCGTCGTTGAGGGGATCTCGCCGGCTCAGCAGCTCACGGATCTCGCCCATCGCGTTCTCGTCGAGGACCCGGCCATAGATGAGGAGCATTGCGCGGTCGTTGTCCGAGAGACTCCGGGCGACCGACTCAAACCCACGGGGAACATCTACCGGCGCGCGGTGACACAGGATGACCGCGAGCTCCGCCCGAACGCGCTGCAGCCGTTCGATCGTCGCTGCGAGTTCCGCGTGGATCAGCCGGATCGCGTCGTCCGGCACCTGATCGGCCCGATCCATCGTGGCGATCTGTGAGAGCGGAATCCCAAGATCGCTCAGCCTCTTGATCTGCAGCAGCCGGACGAGGTGCGCCGTCTCGTACTGCTTGTAGCCGTTCGCCGTGCGACGCGGTTCATCGAGCAGCCGTAGCGCGTGATAGTGGCGCACAGCCCTGATCGTCGTACCGGCGAGGTCCGCAAGCTCACGTGTGCTCCAGGCCATTGTTCTCACCGCCCTTCCGTTGAGAACCAGTGAAAACTATGCCGTTGGAACACGGTCAACCAGGACCTGGAACGGCTCGGCCCATCGCTCAGCCGTCGGTGAGCAAGGGCACCAGGTAGACGACCGAGAACGACTCGTAGAGCGCGAAGGCCACGAGCAGCGCGAGCGCCGGCAGGCTCAGGACGCCGAGCTGACGCAGCCCGTGTGCGTAGGCCTGCCGACGGTTCTCGGCACCGACGGTCCGCGGCCAGATCCACGCCCTACCCAGGAGGTAGACGCCGAGCGCAAGCAGCACGTAGGCCTGGATCTCCATGACCACGGTGAGCGAGTGCGGGATGAGCACCAGCCAGCCGTCCCGGTCGACCGGTGCGAGCATCAGGCCGACTGGGAACAGGGTGTAGACGCCCCAGGCGATCCCCACGAACGGCACGATCATCGACGGCAGGACGAGGTTGAGCAGGGCGAACCGCAGTGCGTTGTTGGCCAGGATCACGAGGGCGAACAGCCAGGGGTTCTCCAGCAGTGACCGCACCAGGTCGGCCTGGCCGCCACTCTCGAAAGACTCCGTCTGCGCGGCGGTCAGGCTGGGGAAGAGCAGGCCCGTCCCGAAGCCGGCGAGGACCGAGCCGTACAGGACCGCGCTCAGAGCGAGATACGCGCGGCGATTGGCCTTGATGGTCTGGAGGGCGTGTCGGAAGAGTCGCATGTTGATGCTCCATGAAGTGATGCACAGGGCCGCCGGTCTCCGACGGCCGAGCACTACTCCAAACCATGCCGTTACGGCAGGGTCAAGCGCACGGTGCGGGCTGAGCAGGATCGAGCGGCCCGTAGCGGTCACCGCGAGAGCACCGACGGAGTTCGCGAAGGACGACCTGGAAGACCCTGACGACCGATGAACTGGTGTCGACGAGCTCGGTCGCGGTCTTGCGACCGCCCACGGTGGCGAGCCGCATCGTCACGGGGGTGTCCTCAGGGAACCGCCCGGCGTCGGCCAGCACCTGCCAGATCAGGGAGCCTGCAAGCTTGCGTTCGTGCTTGTCGCGGGCGGTGCTCGCCTCTTGCAGGGTCACACCAAAATGCATGATCCCTGCGGGCGTGATGTCGGAGGCTGGTATGGCCTGAGCGGCGAGCATGTACGCGAGCCCGCGGCAAGGGCCTGTGGGGCACCAGTGGGGTTTCAGGTGGCCTCGGAAGGCCATTCCCGTCCACCACGGTCCAAACGAGGTGAAGTATCCGCACGGGAGAAGCGCCACTCCGCCGAGGTAGTCGACCTAGAACGGGCAGAGCGGTACGTTCCCCCCATGAGCAGTGACAGCGACGCGCCTGGAAGCGAGGGCGGCGAGAAGACCGAGCGGATGGACCGCCTCCGGGCCCTGTTGACCAAGCCCATCAAGATTCCCGAGTCCGCGTCGAGCGACAGCGAGGACGCCGACTACGCCGCAGCCGTGGCAGCCGCCGCACCGCCCGAGGGGGCCAAGACTCCGATGACATCCCAGGGAGCATCGCAGGGGACGGCGCCGAAGGGCACCAAGCTCCCCGTCGAGACCCCGCCGGCGGTCAAGGCCGCGGCCGAGGCGCTCGACCGCCTGACCGACGAGGAGAAGGAGGCGGTCGTCGACAGCGCCGCGAAGGGCGGCAAGAGCCGGTCGCGGCGCACCTGGGCGGACGCCTACCTCGCCAAGCCCGACAAGCCGCTGACATCCGAGGAGGTCCGCGCCGAGCTGACGGTCGCCCTCAAGGAGCAGGGCACCGAGCTGCGCGAGCTCGTCACCAAGGAGATCGCCGCCCAGGAGAAGGCGCAGGCACAGGCGGTCGAGCAGTCGGTCCAGGAGGCGCAGGCGAAGACGGCGGCCGACGTCGCCGCGTCGGTCGAGCGGGCGGCGGCCACGGCCCGCGAGGAGTCGGCCCGGCTCCAGGCGCGGATCGACGAGCTGGCCTCGTCCGCGGACACACTGCGCACCGACCTCGCCGCGGCACGCGCCGCGGCGACCGCGGCTCAGGCCGCGGCCGACTCCGCGACGTCGTCGGCGACCACGGCCCGGGAGACCGCCGACGCCGCCACCAAGAAGGCAGCTACCGCCACCACGTTCGCCTGGGTCGGGATCGCGCTGGCCCTGGTGGCCGCCGTCGTCGGCTTCGTCGTGTGACGGTTCTGACTGTCAGCGGGGATCGTCGAGGTCGGCACCGGCGCGGAGCACGAAGCGCCGGTGCGCGGGCCGCCGGTAGCGGTGTCCCCCGTAGTAGGTGGGCGACTCCCTGACCGGTGCGTACGTGACCCGGGGGCCGGTGAACAGCTCGTCGAGCAGCACGACGAACGCCGCGTCGACCGGTGACTGCGCCGCCGGCGCGGCGGGCGCCTGACCTTCCGATGATTCGTACATGTGTTCGAGTGTATCCGTCGCCCTCACGGGAGTCCACCTCTATGCGCTGGTCATTGCCGGGCCGCCGCCGTTACCGTCGGCGCATGCTCCTCAGCCACGACAGCACGGGCTCCGGCCCCGCCGCCCTCCTCCTGCACGCCGGCGTCGCCGACTCCCGGATGTGGGGGCCGCAGCAGGCCGCGCTGGCCCGGGGGCACCGGGTGATCCGGTGCGACCTGCGTGGCTACGGCGACACGCCGCTCACCAGCGAGCCGTTCGACAACGCGAGCGACGTGAAGGCACTGCTGGACTCCCTGGGCGAGCGCCGCGTGGCGATCGTCGGGGCGTCGTCGGGCGGGAACGTCGCGCTCCAGGTCGCGTCCGCGTGGCCCGACCTGGTCTCCGACCTCGTGCTGCTGAACTCGGCCTTCGCGCTGCCGGCCACGCGCTCCCTGCAGCGGTTCGCCCGCCGCGAGGACGCCCTGCTGGAGGCCGGCGACGTCGCGGGCGCCACCGAGCTCAACGTCGCCACCTGGCTCGGGCCCGACGCCGACGACGACGCCCGCGAGCTCGTGCGCACCATGCAGCGCCAGGCCTTCCAGATCCAGCTCGGCGCCGGGGACGACATCCACCAGCAGGCGGGCCCGGCGATCGACCTCGGCGCGATCACCGCTCGCACCCTGATCGTCTCGGGCGGCCAGGACCTGGACCACTTCCGCGCGGTGGCGAACCACCTGGCCGGGCGCATCCCCGGCGCCAAACACACCCAGCTCGGCTGGGCCGGCCACCTGCCGAACCTGGAGCGCCCGGAAGAGGTGACGGCGCTCATCACGGACTTCCTGGCGGAGCTCCCCCGCTGACCTGTCAGACCCCCCGCACGTGTCAGGCGCTGAGGTCACTCGGCTGACCTGAGCGTCTGACACGTGCCCGCGCGTCTGACAGGTGCGACGCCGTCGGCTCAGCCCCGGGCGGTCTCCAGGTAGCCGCGCGTCACGCGGTCCTGGACCCGGTGGGCGATCCGCGGCAGGATCCGCGAGCCCCAGAAGTCGTGCCGGGCCACGGCGTGGATCTCGAAGACCAGCCCGTCGTCCTCCCGCCGCACCCGGAACGACTCCACGCCCGTCTCCGGGTGGTGCGGCAGCGTCGCGTAGGTGAAGCCGGCCTCGTCGGGCCCGCGGACGACGTCGACCACTCGGCACGGGGCGGCGAACCACAGCGGGCCGGCCTGGACCGCCTGGACCACCGTGACCCCGACGTCGGCGGGCCCGCTCGGCTCGATGACGAGCCCCGCGCCGCGGTGGATGCGCCAGCCGAACAGGGCGTCCGCGGTGGCGGCGAGCGAGGCGCCCGGGCCGAGCGTCACCCGCTCCCGCAGCACCCGGGCCCGGGGCGGCGGGGCGGCCAGCCAGCCGGGGTCCGCCGTCGGGCGCTCGGCGCGCGAACGCTCCAGGATGCGGGCGAGGTCGGGGCGGGTGAGCTGCACCCGGGAACCCTATCCGCCGGGTCCCGGCCGCGGCCGGTGCGACCAGGGCGCCGTGTACCTTTCTCACCCATGGCGACCGAACACGACCCGACCGCTCTCGACGCGACCCAGCCCGGCGGGGTCCCCCGGCACGCCTCCGCCAAGGAGCGCAGGGGACGGGGCCTCAAGCCCTTCCTGTCCGACCTCAAGGCCGAGGTCCAGAACCAGCTCTCCCGCGCCGAGAGCCAGGTCCGCACGCGCGACGCCTACGAGCACACGACCCAGGTGGTCTACCCGGCGGGGCAGGCGCCGCAGATCGAGGCAGTCCGGCAGGACCACCCGCAGGGGCACGGCCAGCACGGACCCGGCCAGCTGGGGCAGGCACAGCAGCGGGGCGACGACGGCGCCGCGCTCGTCTCCGCGGCCCTGGCGACGGCCGACCACGCGGGCGCGGAGGCCGCGGCGGCCCGGACCGAGGCGGCGGCAGCCCATGCCGAGGCCGAGGCGGCGAGCGCCGAGGCGGCGACCGCACGCTCCGAGGCGGCCACCGCCCAGACGACGGCGGCCCGGGCCGACGCGCAGCTCCAGGGCGCCCGCGCCGAGATCGAGGCGGCCCACCAGGAGTTCGGCGCCCTGCGGGCCGAGTTCGACGCCGCCCGCGAACGCACCGGGCAGCACGTCCTGTACGCCTGGATCGGCGCGGGCGCGGCGGGGCTGCTGGCCACGGCAGCCCTGATCCTCGCCGTCTGACAACCCCCGCGTCCGTTGAGTGCGGGCTATTTGCGGTCCAGACCGCCCGTGGACAACAAATAGCCCGCACTCAGCGATGAATTTGGGGCGGCCGGGGCGTCGGAACGGCATGACCGAGAGACTTCTCGACGTTCCGGGCGCACGGCTGTGCGCCGAGACCTTCGGCGACCCGGCCGACCCCGCGGTCCTCCTGATCGGCGGGATCTCCGGCCCGATGGACTGGTGGCAGGACGGCTTCTGCCGCGCGCTGGCGGACGGCGGCGCCGGCGACAGCCCGAGCGCGGACGGCGGCAGGTTCGTCATCCGCTACGACCACCGCGATACCGGGCGGTCCACGACCGACCCGCCCGGGGCGCCGTCGTACACCGGGGACGACCTCGCGCTGGACCCGGTGCGGGTGCTCGACGCCCTGGGGATCGATCGGGCGCACCTCGTGGGCGTCTCGATGGGCGGCGGGATCGCGCAGCGGGTGGCGATCGAGCATCCCGGCCGGGTCGCGTCGCTGACGCTGATGTCGACGAGCCCGCTCACCCGGGGCGGTTCCGAGGGCGGGACCGACGGCGGCGCTGAGCGCCCGCCCCTGCCCGGACCAGCCCCCGAGATCCTGGCGGATTTCCGCGATCCGGCGCCGGACCCCGACTGGGGCGACCCGGACGCCGTCGTGCGGTCGCTCGCCGAGGCGGACCGGCTGTACGCCGGGCCGGGCTACGACGAGGCGGACACCCTCGCGACGGCGCGCCGCGTGGTCCGGCGGTCCGTGGACCCGGCCGCGGCGTCGAACCACCTCCTGGTGGAGAGCACGCCGGTACGCGGCACGCTCGCCGACGTCGCGGTGCCCACCCTGGTCCTGCACGGCGAGGACGACCCGCTGTTCCCGCCTGAGCACGGCAGGGCGCTGGCCGCCGCGATCCGGGGCGCGCGGCTCGTGCTGCTGCCGGGCGTCGGGCACCAGTACCCGCCGCGCATGGCGTGGGGCGTGGTGGTGCCCGAGATCCTGGCGTTCACGGCCCCCGGCGTCACCGCGCCGGGCGATGCTCCTCGAACCGCACCGGGAGCTCCCGCGGCACCGACGACCACAGGGTCCCCGTAGCGGACAGCGACTCCGGCGGCACCGTCAGCGTGACGCCGCCGAGCCGCCGCAGCGCCTCCCCGACCACGATCTGCGCGATCACGGTCGCGGGCCGGCGCGCGGGGCAGGCGTGCGGGCCGGCGCCCCAGGTGAGGTAGGAGAGGTTGCCGGACTCGAGCCAGATGTCGTCCCCGGAGGCGCGCGACTCCGCGCTCGCGCCCAGGATGCCGGGCACCACGGCGTCGCCGGCCAGGATCTTGCGGCCGCCGAGTGTCGTGTCGGCCAGGGCGAAGCGGGGCGCCGCGTTGGGCGCGGGCGGCGCCGAGCCGAGCACGGCCGCCAGGGTGTCCGACGCCGACAGCCGGCCGCCCGTCCGGCCGTCGAACCGGGGGTCGGCGAGCCGCAGGCGCAGCGCCTGCGTGATCCACCCGACCTCGAACTCGCTGCCCAGGATGAGCGTGGCCGAGACGGCGCTCTGCACGTCCACGTCGGTGGGCGCGCTCGGGTGGCGCAGGATCGCCGAGGTCAGGTCGTCCGACGGCGCCGCGCGGCGGCTCGCGATCAGGTCCGCGATGAGGCTGCGCTGCGCGTTGAGCGCCTCGCGGCCCGCTGCTCCCCTGGCCTGGAACACCCGCCGCGCGTGGCTCAGCATGGCGTACGCCTGCTCGGAGTCCAGCCCGAACATCGTGGACATCACGAGCAGGGGCACGGCCCGCGCGTACTCGTTCACGAGGTCCGCCCTGCCCTTGGCGAGCACGCGGTCCAGCGCGATGCGGCACCAGTGCTCGGTGATGGCGGCGAGGCGGTGCTCGTCGATGCTCTCGAAGGCGTCGTCGACGAGGCGCCGCAGGTGGCGGTGCCGCACGCCGTCCACGTAGTAGATGCCGTCGCGCGGGGCGAGGACCCCGCCGACGCCGCTGTCCGGCCCGACCGTGCCGTCCTGCAGCAGGCTCCAGTTGCGCGAGTCGCGCGCGAACAGGGCCTCGTTCCGCAGCACCGTGACCAGCTCCCGGTGCCCCAGCACCAGCCAGGCCGGTACGCCGGGCTCGAGGAGCACCGGCGCCACGTTGCCCCACTGGGTCCGCAGGCGCTCGTACACGCGCGCGGGCTCGGCACTGGTGGTGGTCTCGATGAGCGGTGTCAGGTCCTCCAGGTCGATCAGGCGCTCCGACTGGGTGGTCGTCGTGACTGTCATGGCTCCCCGGGTTCTGGGCGCGGCTTTGCGCGCTCCGCGTCGTTTAGGCGGAATGTACCTCATGTCCTATGTGCCGGGGCGAATCCGGACCGGCAGGTAATGCCTACCGTTATGCTCGGGTTTTGCCCGGGCACCGGATCCGGGCGCCGCCGGGACGGCGGACCGGACCCGTCGAACGGAGCACCCTGGGTATGCAGGACTGGGCCATGCCGCGGACCATCGCCGTCATCGGGGGTGGCGCCGCCGGCGTCATCGTCTCGGCCCACCTGCTGCGCGCCGCCTCGGCGTCCCGGCCCGTGAGCGTGCTGCTCGTCGACCCGGCCGAGACGCCCGGCCGCGGCCTGCCCTATCGGACCACGGACCCCCGGCACACGCTCAACGCCGTCGTCGCCCGGCTCAGCGCCTTCGACGACGACCCCGAGCACCTGCTGCGCTGGTGCGCCGCCGCGGGCGTCCCCGCGGAGCCGGGCACGTTCCTGCAGCGCGCCGACTTCGGGCGGTACCTCACCGAGCTGCTCCCGTCCGTCCCGGCGCCTGACGGGAGCAGCGTGCGGCACGTGCGCGGGACGGTGGTCGACGCCGAGGACCTGGCGGGCGGGGCCGACGGGGCTGCCGCGGCGGACGGCGGCGACGGTCCCGGCGTCGTGCTCACCCTGGCCGACGGCGGCACGCTGCGTGCCGACGCCGCGGTCCTCGCGCTCGGCATGCCGCCGCCCGTCCCGCTGCCCGAGTACGAGCCGTGGGGCGAGCGCTACGTCGCCGACCCGTGGTCGCCGGACCTCGACGCCCGGGCCGCGGGCGCCCGCCGGGTCCTGGTCGTGGGCACGGGCCTGACCACGCTCGACGTCGTCGCGCACCTCCACCCGCTGCTCCCGGGCGCGCGGTTCACCGCCGTCTCGCGCGGCGGCGTCCTGCCCGCCGCGCACGCGGCCGACCTGCTGCCGCCCGCCGTCGAGGTGGAGCTGGACGGCGAGCTCACACTGGCCGGTGCCCTCGACGTCGTCCGCAACCGCGCAGACGCCGAACGCGCGGCTCGCCGCGACTGGCGCGCCGTGATCGACGCCGTCCGCCCGCAGGTCAACCCGGCCTGGGCGCGGCTGACCCAGGAGGAGCGGGCGACGTTCCAGCGCGAGCACTCGCGCTCCTGGGAGAACGTGCGGCACCGCATGTCGCACGCGATGCGCACGCACATCGACGAGCTCATCGCCGCCGGCGTGCTGACCGTGGGCACGGTCGCGGAGGTGCGCGGCGGAGCACAGTGGGACACCGGCGCGTTCGACCTCGTCGTCGGCGCCACCGGGCTGCCGCCCCTCACGTCCCCGGGCTGGAATCCCGTGGTGGACGCCCTCCTCGCGCGCGGCCTGATCCGCCCCCACGGGCTGGGCACCGGGCTCGACCTCACGCCCGAGGCCGCCCTGGTCGACGCCGCCGGCGTCGCCCACCCGCGGCTGCGCGCCATGGGCCTGGCCCGCCGCGGGCTGGAGTGGGAGTGCACGTCCGTGCCGGACCTACGGCGACAGGCCGCGGCGCTGGCGGACGACCTGCTCGGCGCGCAGCTCGGCGCACCGGCATCGGCCTCTGCCTAGGTGCCCTGAACCGGCACCTCGAACCGCACGGGGAGCTGCCACGGCATGGACGACCAGAGCGTCCCCGTGGCGGACAGCGACTCGGACGGAACCGTGAGCGTCACCCCGCCGAGGCGCCGGAGCGCCACCTCGACCGCGACCTGCGCGATCACCCGGGCGGGGCGGCGCAGCGGGCAGGCGTGCGGGCCCGCGCCCCAGGTGAGGTAGGACAGGTTGCCGGGCTCGAGCCAGATGTCGTCCTGCGCCGCGCGGGACTCCGCGCTGGCGCCGAGGATGCCCGGCACGAGGGCGTCGCCGGCCTCGATCTTGCGGCCGCCGAGCACCGTGTCCGCCAGCGCGAAGCGCGGCGCGGTGTTGCTCGCCGGCGGGATCGAGCCGAGCACGGCCTCCAGCGTGTCCGACGCCGACAGCAGGCCTCCCGACCGCCCGTCGAACCGCGGGTCCGTCAGCCGCATCCGCAGCGACTGCGTGATCCACGCGACCTCGAACTCGCTGCCCAGGACGAGCATCGTCGAGACCGCGCTCTGCACGTCCTCGTCGGTGGGCCGGCTCGGGTGGCGCAGGATCGCCGACGTCATGTCGTCCGCCGGCCGCTCACGACGCCGGGCGACCAGGTCCACGATGAGGGTCTTCTGTGCGATGAGCGCCTCGGCGCCCTCCGCGCCCCTGGCCCGGAAGATCTTGCGCGTGTGCTCGAGCATGGCCCGCGACTCCTGAGGGTCGAGCCCGAACATCGTGGACATCGCCAGCAGCGGGACGGCCCACGCGTACTCGCCGACCAGGTCGGCCTCGCCCCTGGCCGCCACCCGGTCCAGCGTGGTCTCGCACCACTGCCGGACGGTCACGGCGAGGCGGTGCTCGTCGAACCCCTCGAACGCGTCGTCGACGAGGCGGCGCAGGTGCCGGTGCCGCGCGCCGTCGACGTAGTAGACGCTGTCCCGCGGGGCGAGGATCGCGCCGACGCCGCTGCCCGGGTCCACCGTGCCGTCCGCGACCAGGCTCCAGCTGCGGGAGTCGCGCGAGTACAGGGCCTCGTTGCGCAGCACCGTGGCCAGCTCCCGGTGCCCCAGCACGAGCCAGGCCCGCACGTCGTTCTCCAGCACCACGGGGGCGACGTTGCCCCACCGGGCCCGCAGCCGCTCGTACACCGCGGCGGGATCGGGGCTCCTGGTGGTCTCGGTGAGCGGGGTCAGGCCGTCCAGCTCGGCCAGGCGTTCAGACAGAGTGGTCGTCGTTACTGTCATGGTTCCCCGGTTCTCGACGCGCCAGGAGCGCACGCTACGTCGTCGGAACGTATCGCATGTCCGGCGCGCTGTAACGCAAATCCGGCGAGTCCCCGACCGGGAGCTCAGCCGGAGCGCGCCTCAGCGCGAGTAGTGGTCGAGGATGACCTCGGCGTCCCTGCGCAGCTCGGGGTCGGGGTCCGCGCTCGCGACGGCCTCCAGATCGGGGCGGAGCTCCGCCCAGCGGGAGTACGACGTCGCCCAGACCCCGGCGCGGCGGACGGCGGCGTCGTCGCTCCGGACGGCCTTGCGCAGCCGCTTGTAGAAACGCCTGTCGAACCCGAACGGGGCGCCGATCCCGGCCCGCAGGACCGCGGCGCAGGTCTCCTCGGCGCCCTTGGCCTTGTCCACGGCCGCGAGCAGCTCCTTGAGCGTCCAGGGGTGCAGCCCCTGCTCGATCGACTCGGCGATGCCCTGCACGTCGTCGGCCGGGGCACCGGCCAGGACGAACACCGAGCACCCGGCCCGCCCGTCCACGGCGTACTGCAGGACGATCCCGGCGGTGACCTGCCAGATCACCTCCCGGACGATCCCGTCGGCGGCGTCGTCGGCCTCGTCCTTGATCAGCTCGAAGCCGCCCTCGGCGGCGAACGTCATGACCTCGTCGGCGCTGCCCCAGCCACGCAGGACCATGCGGCGCGACGTGTAGGCACCGTCCGGACCGCGCATGCCGCCCGCGCTCATCGCGCGCCCTCCCCGGTGACCCCCTCGGCGTCGAATGCCTCGAGGAGTATCTCCGCCGTGCTCCACACCTCGTGCTCCGGGTCGTGGTCGCGGAGCGCCTCGAGCCGGCGCCGGTACTTCGGGTGCGGCACGTAGGAGATCGCCCACACGCCGGCCTCCCGGACGCGCGCGTCGGGGTGCTGGAGCGCGTCGTCGATGACGGCGAAGAAGCGGTCGTCGAGCTCGCGCGGCGCCCCGAGGCCCGCCCGGATGACGGCGCGTCCCAGCTCGACCGGCTCCGTCGCCGTGTCGACGGCGGTGAGCAGGTCCTCCACACGCCACGCCCCGAGGCGCGCCTCCGCGAGCTCGGTGACCCCATCGACCGCTGCGGCGTCGTCCCCGGCGAAGCACAGGTAGCTGTGCCGCGAGACATCGTCCTCGCAGTACTCGACCGACAGCGTGCCGGCTCCCCAGCCGACCGCGTAGCAGATCCCCTCCTCGGGATCGGCCGCCGTCTCCCACTGCCGGGACCAGCCGAGCTCCACCGCGAAGCGGCCGACCTCCTCCTCGGCGAACCGCTCCCGCAGCACGACGTTCCGCGCGCTCAGGACCGTGGGCGGCGTGTCCGGCGCGGACACCTCGGCGACAATTCCCCAGCCAGCTCCCATGCCAGTGCCCACCGCTGTGTCCTCCCGCTGTGCGGTGAAGGACGTGTCGCCTTCACCCCTGAGGCTGAGGACGCTATCGAGCGTCCTACCAAACGGACAAATCGTCACCCGCATGCCATACGGTCTTTGCCGGACGGCAATGCCCCGGGTGAAGTCTTGCCCGGAAGATCGCTACCCGCTGGACCGACCGGGATGAGGAAAACATGCCTGGACCTGCACGAACGCTGAAGACGGCAGTGGGCACGACGGCGGCGGTGGTCGCCCTGGGCATCGCGGCGGCGGGCTCCGCGATCGCGGGGCCGACGACGGCGGTGACGCCGTCCGCCGTGAGCAACGCCGACGTCGCCCAGCGCTGGGCACCCATCCACTACCAGGACGTGGACCAGACCGGCACCAATGCCCTAGGCGGCCGCTCGGACTACATCGCCGCGTACGACTTCGACGGCGACCTCGACGCCCGCAACAACTGGGACAACACGGGCAGCCACCCGCTCGCGGCCACCGCCTACTACTCGGTGCTGGAGACCAGCAGCCACTGGTTCGTCACCTACATGTTCTTCCACCCGCGCGACTGGTCGGACTCGATCTTCGACACGGAGCACGAGAACGACGCCGAGGGGGTCATGGTGGCCGTGCAGAAGGACGGCTCCGCGTACGGCGTCCTGCGCGCCGCCGTCACCGTGGCGCACACGAACTTCTTCTCGTACACGCCGTCGGGCAGCACGTGGGGCGCCGGCGCCGAGAACATCGACGGCACCCTGCCGACGGCGACCAGCCTGAGCGACGGCCTGGCCCACCCCGTCACCGCGCAGGAGGCCAAGGGCCACGGGCTCAAGGCGCGCGGCGGCTACGACATCGTGGGCGACGGTGTCGTCTACTACCCGGCCGGCCGCGCCGAGGTGCCCGAGCACCCGGACGACCGCGACGTCTCCTACCGCCTGGTGGACGTGCAGGCGTCCGGCGGGCTCTGGGCGCAGCGCGCCAACACCCAGCTGTTCGCGAGCCACGGCACGTTCGCGGGCGACGGCTCGGGAAGCTGCGGCGACGGCGGGATCTCGTGCTCGCAGAACTCGGCGAACGCCCCCTGGGGCTGGGACGACGGCGACGACGCCCCCGCCCGCGGAGCCCTGGCCACCGACCCTGCGGGCCTCGCGGCAAACTACTTCCGCATCCCGGAGCCCCTGGACCGCACGTACGTGAACTACCCGTACTGACGCCCCCAGCACACCCTGGCGCGCAGTTGTCAGACGCGCGCGCACGTGTCAGACGCTCAGGTCACCCGCGTGACCTGAGCGTCTGACACGTGCGGGACGGTCTGACAGCTCCCGAGTTGAGGTTCGAGTTGAGGTTGAGACTTGGCCAACGTTCAAGGTCAGGTCGAGGGTCAGCGGGCGCCAGGGATGGGTTCAGGCGACGGGCAGCGCGGGGTCGCGGTACCTCACCGCGCCCCCTTGATGAACATGGTGCTCACGGCGCCGACGACGGCGACCACCGCGCCCACCACGAACAGCGCCGTGTAGTTCCCGCCGGAGCCGACCGCCAGCAGCGCCGGGGCCAAGGCCGGCGCGAGCGACTGCGGCAGGGCGTTGGCGATGTTGAACACGCCCATGTTCTTCGCGGCCTCGGTCTCCCGGTTGGGCAGCACGTCGGTCACGAGCGCCAGGTCGACGGCGAAGTACGCGCCCAGGCCGGCCCCGAACAGCGCGGCCCCGAGGTACAGGTGGGCGGGCGCGCCCGCGAAGGCGAACACGAGCAGGCCGGCGCCCGCAAGCACGGTCGAGACGATGACGAACACCTTGCGCCGCCCGGTGCGGTCCGACAGCGCGCCGCCCGCCGAGCCCGCCAGGAGCAGCACCGCGGCCTGCAGCACCATGAGGCGCAGCTGCCAGCCGAGTGCCGTCGGCTCGTCCATGCCGAACCGGTCCTGCAGGAAGTACACCTAGTAGCTGTTGTACAGCGCGAAGCCGAACAGCAGCAGGAACCGGCCGGCGAAGGCCCAGCCGAAGTCGGGGTGCTTGCGCGGCGAGACCCAGAACCCCGCGAGGAACCGGCCCAGGTGGAACCGGTCGACGTCGGCCGGGTCGAGGCGCCGGTCCCGCAGAACGGCGACGAGGGCGAGCACGCCCGCGATCGCGAGGACCGTCGGCAGCAGGAACAGCCACACGGGGCCGGTACCCTGTGCGGTGAGCCAGGCCGCGATGCCGATGCCGGCCAGCGGCGCGAGGTTCTGCGCGATGCCGAGCCAGCCGGAGACGCGGGCCCGGAGCGCCTCCTCGACCTGGTCGGGCAGGAGCGCCTGGAGCGCGGCCTGGGTGCCGTTGAACGCCGTCTGCGCGACGGCCCAGCCCACCACGACGACGGCGATGTTCGGCGCGAACGCGATGATCGCGATGCCCCCCGAGCCGAGCAGCACGCCCCACAGCAGCCAGGGACGCCGCATCCCGAGGCGGGAGGTCGTGCGGTCGGACAGCGCGCCCGCCAGCGGGTTCGCCACGAACGCGAAGAACGCGCCGACGCCGGTCACCAGCGCGAGGTCCCCGGCTCGGGCCTCCGGGGTCGACAGGGCGCTGACCCGCAGCGCCAGCGTGCTCATGACCGGGGTCAGGAGCGCCACGTAGAGCGCGAAGAAGGCCACGACGTACGCGACGACGAGGCCCGTTCCCCCGGCCTGGCGCGGCGCTGCGACCGCCGTCGGGCTCGAATCGATGGATGCCATGGGTGGCTCCCTCCGGGGCGACCTTGCCCCGCTCGCTGGTGACCGCCGGCGGCCCCTGCACCGCCGACCTACCGGGTGGTAGTTTTTTCAATTATTACCACCTGGTAGGTTTGTAGCGCAAGATTCGCGAGAGCAAAGGAGCGCAGCATGTCCATCGAGGAGTCCGTCGAGGAGTCCACCGCCCGGGGCCAACTGTTCGACGTCGAACGCGTGCTGGCCGGGCTCACGCTCGAGGAGAAGGCGTCGCTGCTGTCGGGCCTGGACTTCTGGACGACGCAGCCGGTGGTCCGGGACGGCGCCGCAGAGTCCGCCGTCGCGGTGCCGGGCGTCATGGTCACGGACGGCCCGCACGGGCTGCGCAAGCAGGCCGACTCCCCCGACCATCTGGGCCTCGGCCACTCGGTGCCCGCCACCTGCTTCCCCACCGCGGTCACGCTCGGCTCGACGTGGGACCCCGCGCTGGTGCGCCGGGTCGGCGAGGCGCTGGGCCGCGAGACCCGCGCCAACGACGTCGCCGTCCTGCTCGGCCCGGGGATCAACATCAAGCGGTCGCCGCTGAACGGGCGCAACTTCGAGTACCTGTCGGAGGACCCGGTGATCGCTGGCGAGCTCGGCGCCGCCCTCGTGGCCGGCGTCCAGTCCCAGGGCGTGGGCACGTCGCTGAAGCACTTCGCGGCCAACAACCAGGAGGCCGACCGCATGCGCGTCTCGGCCGACGTCGATGAGCGCACCCTGCGCGAGATCTACCTCGCCGGGTTCGAGCGCGTCGTCAAGCGGGCGCAGCCGTGGACCGTGATGTGCTCGTACAACAAGATCAACGACGTCTACGCGTCGCAGAACCACTGGCTGCTGACCGAGGTGCTGCGCGACGAGTGGGGCTTCGAAGGCCTCGTCATGTCCGACTGGGGCGCGGTGCGCGACCGGGTCGCCGCCGTCGCCGCCGGGCTCGACCTGGAGATGCCCGCCTCGGGCGGCCGGACCGACGCCGAGGTGGTCGCCGCCGTCCGCGACGGGCGCCTGGACGAGGCGGTCGTGGACGTCGCCGCGCGGCGCGTGCTGCACCTGGTGGCGCGCTCCCTGCCGGCGCTGGACGCCCCGGGGGCCTACGACGTCGATGCCCACCACGCCCTCGCGCGGGAGGCCGCGGCCGCGGGCACGGTGCTGCTGAAGAACGCCCCGGTGGTCGAGGCCTCGCTGGTCGAGCTTGTCGAGACCTCGCCAAGTCTCGACAAGCTCGACCACCGGGCAGCCGAGCCGCTGCTGCCGCTCGCGTCGGGCGACGGCGTCGCCGTCGTCGGCGAGCTCGCCCGCACGCCGCGGTACCAGGGCGCGGGCTCCTCGCAGGTCAACCCCACGCGGCTCGACGACGCGCTGACGGCGCTGCGCGCCGCGACGGGCGCGGACGTGCCGTTCGCCGCCGGGTACACGGTCGACGGCGCCGATCTCGGCTCCGGCACCGACGAGGCGGCCCTCCGCGCCGAGGCCGTCGAGGTGGCACGCGCCGCGGGGACGGTGCTGGTCTTCCTCGGGCTGCCGGCCTCCTACGAGTCGGAGGGCTTCGACCGGGAGCACATGGACCTCCCGGCCGGGCAGGTGGCGCTGCTGGAGGCCGTCGCGGCCGTCAGCCAGCGGGTCGTGGTCGTGCTGGCGAACGGCTCGGCCGTCTCGGTGGAGCCGTGGCAGCACCTCGCGCCGGCCGTGGTCGAGGGCTGGCTCGGCGGGCAGGCGGGCGGCTCCGGCGTCGTCGACGTGCTGCTCGGCGCGGTGAACCCGGCAGGGCGCTTGGCCGAGACGCTGCCCCTGCGCCTGGCCGACAACCCCTCCTACGGGAACTTCCCGGGCGAGCTGGGGCACGTCCGGTACGGCGAGGGCGTCCTGGTGGGCTACCGCTGGTACGACGCGCGGCAGGCCGGCGTCGCCTACCCGTTCGGGCACGGCCTGTCGTACACGACGTTCGCGTACGAGGGCGTCGCCGCCGAGGTGCTCGGGTCGGCCGCGGGGGCCGACGACGTGCCCGCCGTCCGCGTGCGGGTGACCGTCACCAACACCGGCGAGCGGGCGGGCGCGGAGGTCGTGCAGGTGTACGTCGGCGACCCGGCGGCGCAGGTATTCCGCCCTGAACGGGAGCTCAAGGCCTTCGCGAAGGTGGAGCTCGCGCCCGGCGAGGCGCGCGAGCTCACGTTCGACCTCACGGCCCGCGACCTGTCCTACTGGCACCCCGTGCTGCGCCGCTGGGTCGTGGAGGGCGGCGAGTTCGTGGTGTCGGTCGGCGCCTCGTCGCGCGACCTGCGCGGTTCGGCCACCGTGGTGGTCGACGGCGACGACGTCCGCCTCCCGCTGGCGGAGCTGTCCACCGTGGCCGAGGCCATCGACCACCCCGCCGTCGGGCCGCGGATCGACGCGCTGGTGCACGGGGGCGCCGTCGCCGACGACATGCTGAGCATGATCGGCGACATGCCGCTCGCCGTGGTCGCCGACTTCGGCCTGGCCGGCCTCACCCGCGCCGACCTGAAGCAAATCCTGTCAGACGCCAACGCCTGACCCCGTGAGGTCGCCGAAGTAGAGCGCCTGTCCGGGTCTCGACAGGCTCGACCGCCGGTGGTCGAGCCTGTCGAGACCGGGCGACCTCAGCGGAGGATGAGGTTCAGGTACGCCTTCAGGTCTCCGGCCATGTCTACGCGGGTGGCGCCCGGGCGATCCAGGGACAGGAGCCACTGCACCTGCAGCCCGTCCATGAGGGCCACCACGGTGCGCGCCGCCTGCTCCGGGTCGACGCCGGGCGCCAGCCCACCCCGCGCGGCCCGCTCCCGCAGCCGCTCCGACTGCTCGCGCACCACGCGCGTGTACCGGCGCTGGAAGAAGTCGTGCGCCGGGTGGTCCGGCGACGTCGCCTCCGTCGACAGCCCCGCGAACAGCTCCACGAGCGGACGGCGCAGCCGGTTGCGCTCGACGAGGTTGAGCAGGGCGTCGAAGTACTCCGTGCCGCGGGCGAGGTCCTCCTCGAAGGACTCCTCGTCGACCGCGTCGCGATACTCGAGCACCGCTTCCAGCAGGGCCGCCTTGTTCGGGAAGTGGTGCAGCAGCCCGGGGTGCGAGATGCCGACGCGGGCGGCGATGTCCCGCAGCGAGGCGCCGTGGTAGCCGACGTCGGCGAACACCAGGATCGCCGTCCGGATGATCTCCTGCTGCGTCGCGCGGCCCTTCGCGTAGCCGCCGCGCGTGCCTGTGGTGGTGTTCATGACGGCGTCATGCCAGCCGGGCGCTGACCACGAGCTCGCGGCCGACCTCCAGGCGCACGTCGGCAAGCCGGACGCCGTCCGGCAGCCGCTCGGCGAGGTCGAGGTCACGGCTGGTGGCGGCCTCGACCCGGCCCTTGACCGTGCCGAGCAGCGCGGCCACCAGCGGGTTGCCGCTCGCGAGCTGGACGTCGCGGACCGCGAGCACCATGTCGTCGTCGACGCTGACCGACGCCGTGGCCTGCACCCGGGCGGAGAGGAACATCCCCTTCTTGATCGCGGCGTCGACCCGGAGGGCCGCCGCCCGCGGGCCGCGCGAGACGAGGTCCACGTCGAGCCCGGTCAGGGTGACACCCTGCTGCAGCAGGACGACGGTCAGCAGCCCGCGGGCCGTCGCCACCAGGCCGGCCTTGTCGACGGCGATCCGCGCGTGGCCCGAGACCGGGTGCGCCTCGGTGGGCTCCACCGGCTGGACGCCGACGCGGCCGTCGGAGCCCTCGACCCAGTCGAACCGCAGGCCCTCGAGCTCGGCGGTGACGTCGACGGGCAGGTCCACCGCGACGAGCGGGTGGGCGTCCACGCGGACGCGGCGCAGGGTCGCCGGCTCACGGCGGACGATCTCAGGGTTCCAGCGCTTGGTGGCGTCCGCCTTCTCGCGCGAGCCCGGCCCCGCCGGCCCGGCCCCACCCGCCGGCCCGGCCTGTCCCGCCGCGCCGTCCACGCTCACGACGACGCCCGACAGGTCGAGGTCCACCGAGGCGACGTCGGCGCCGTCGAGCACCGCCGTGACCGACGCCTGGTCGAGCCCCGCGGCCCTGCCGCCGAGCTCGTCCGCGAGCGCCGTGCGGATGCGGGCGGCCAGGTCGGCGCCGTCGGCGGGCCGGGGCGCGGGGCCGAGCGGGAGCAGGTCAGGTGCGGGTTCGTCCATGAACGCGACCCTAACCGCTGGCGCGGAGGATCTCCGCGAGGCCGGTCGGCAGAACGTCAGGAGATCGGTAGCTCGAGCTACCGATCTCCCGACGTTCTGC